>CALWRY010000008.1 GCA_944384065.1 uncultured Enterocloster sp.
GCCACGGAGCGGCCGTCGGAGATCTCAAACTGCTCGTCCCCCTTATCCTCCAGGTCCTCCACATGCTCGCCGATGCCTGTGCTCACCCCGGCGGATATCTTGGTGGCCGCTATTTTCACCAGATTATCCCGCACCCGGGCGCACTCTCTGGTGGAAATGGTGATGCTGGCAAAGGGCATAAACAGCCGGTAGGCGCAGACCACCTGGAGCAGCTGGGCCTCATGGACATCCATGGGATTGATCCTGTCATTGTTGATAATGGGCCGCAGCCGGGGGCAGGAAAATGCAATCTCAGCCTGGGGATATTTCTTCTGCAGAAGCCAGGCGTGCATGCCTGTGGAAAAGGCATCCTTCCTGAAATCGTCAAGCCCCAGCAGGGCGCCGAAGCCCACGCCCCGCATGCCGCCCATCAGGGCCCGCTCCTGGGCATTGACGCGGTAAGGGAAAATCCGCTTGTGCCCGGCCAGATGGAGGGTCTCGTATTTATCCGAGTTATAGGTTTCCTGGAACACGGTCACATAATCCGCCCCGCACCGGTGGAGATAAGCGTATTCATCAGAGTTTAAGGGGTAAATCTCAAGCCCCACCACCCGGAAATATTTCGATGCAATCCGGCAGGCCTCCCCGATGTATTCCACCGTGGACTGGCTGCGGCTCTCCCCGGTGAGAATCAAAATTTCCTGCAGGCCGGACGACGCAACCGCCGCCATCTCCTTCTCAATTTCCTCCGGTGTAAGCTGTGCCCTGCGGATTTTGTTGTGGCAGTTAAAGCCGCAGTAAATACAGTAATTCTCACAGTAATTGGCAATATAGAGGGGTGTAAACATAGTGATGGAGTTTCCGAAATACCGCTCCTTCTCCCTCTTGGCACACTGGGCAATTTCCTCCAAAAGGGGCAGGGCCGCCGGGGATAAAAGAGCGCCGAAGTCCTCCGGCGTCCGCCTCTCACGGGACAGGGCCCGGCGCACATCCGCCTGGGTATAATGGTCATAATCATAGGCCCGCGCCGCCCCCAAAACCCGATCCATAATATCGCTTCCGATGTCCTCCATCCCCGGAAGATAGGTCATGTGGTCAATCCGGTTTTCCTTCTGGTCCTCCCGGATTTTATCGCTTAAAATGCTCTCATTGATATGGTTTTCTGCGCTCATTTTCTGTCTCTCCTCCTTCTCTTCTCAAGCATACCCGCCTGCGATCTAGTCCTGCAGAAATCCCGTCAAAGGCGAGGACGCGCTGGCCCCCTTCTCCATCACCCGGCCCAGGCCGGACAGATAGGCAGCCCGGCCCGCCTCAACCGCCTTGCGAAACGCCAGGGCCATGGCCGGCACATCCCCGGCTGTGGCGATGGCCGTGTTGGCCATGACGGCCGCAGCCCCCATCTCCATGGCCTCGCAGGCCTGGGAAGGCCGCCCGATTCCCGCGTCCACAATGATGGGCAGGTCAATCTCGTCAATCAGAATCTGGATAAATTCTCTCGTGCACAGCCCCTTGTTGGAGCCGATGGGCGCTCCCAGGGGCATGATGCAGGCTGCCCCGGCATCCGCCATATCCCGGGCCGCGTTCAGGTCCGGATACATATAGGGCATCACCACAAAGCCCTCCTTTGCCAGAATCTCCGCAGCCTTTGCAGTCTCATAATTATCCGGCAGCAGATACTTGGTATCCCGCATAATCTCAATCTTTACAAAATCACTTCCGCAGACCTCCCGGGAAAGACGGGCGATGCGCACCGCCTCCCCGGCATTTCTGGCCCCGGAGGTGTTGGGCAGAATGGTCACATTCTTCGGAATATAGTCCAAAATATTTGCCAGGCCTCCCTCATTTGCCCTTCGAAGGGCCATAGTCACAATCTGGGCACCGGCCTGCTCCACTGCGGCCTGGATTAATTCCAGGGAATATTTCCCGGAGCCAAGAATAAAACGTGAGGTAAACGTGTGGCCTCCCAGCTTCCATGTATCGTTTGTCATATTCATTTTTAAGTCTCTCCTTCCTTTTTTCGCCGCGTATGTTTTTTCGCTGCATATGTTTTTCGCCGCGTCTGCTCCTGCGGCACATTTTATTTTTGCGTGCAGATGGCGGGAATACATTTTCAAGCACGCTCTATTATCAGCTCTGCTGCCAGGTTCGCCTGGTGCGCCGCGCACAGAGCCACCCTGGGAGCCATCAGACCCGCTCCCGGCGCTGACTCCGAGCAGCCGTCCCCGCACAGATAGAAGTGCTCGGAAATTTTGCGTGTCTGAATTGCTTTGCTCCTTCCAATCCCCGCCATGCCGCTTGCGGCAATCAGTGTCTTCTCAGGAAAATGCTCCAGAATGCCATTCACCAGCATGGCCTTCTCCTCCGGCCGGTCAAAGGCCTCCAGGATATAGTCCCACTCCCTAAAAAGCTCGGGAATGTTCTCCTCCGTCACCCGGCAGCACACCGCCCGCACGTCCAGATACGGATTCACCTCCCTGAGAAGCTCCGTCATGGCCGCAGTTTTTTCCATGCCCAGATGCCGCAGAAAATACTGCTGGCGGTTCAAATTGGACAAATCCACCCGGTCAAAATCTACCAGCAGGATATGGCCCACCCCCAGTCTGGCAAGCCACAGGGCAATGTTGGAGCCCAGGCCACCAAGCCCTGCCACGGCAGCCCGGGCCGCAGAAAGCTTTCTCTGGACCTCCGGGGTATGGCGCTCAGAGAGCGCCCTCTCTATCTCCTCCCGGGCGGGAAAATGAGGCGCGCCGCTTTGGCTCTTCCGGCCTTCGGGCATCCAATTTCCTCCTGTCTGAAAAGGCCCTCCTCCCGCTTCCTTCCCTGTCATTTTCCTCTCAGCCTCCCCCCACAAAGCTCACAATTTCCAGCACATCCCCCGCTTTGAGCTCTGTCAGCCCGTACTGCGCCTTCGGCACAATCACGCCGTTTTTCTCCACGGCAATGCGCTCTGTGCGGTATCCCTTTTCCCGCAGGTACGCCTCCAGCAGGACAGTCCCCTCCAGGGCCTCCTCTTTTCCATTTACACGAATCATCTGCTGCCTCCTTTCCGCAAAAAAAGAGTCCACAAAGAAATGCGCCCGCGGTGGTGCACCCCTTCATGAACTCCTGTTCACTCTCAATGATTCTTCTATGCAGTTGTCAGCATACGTTCTATGGCCGGGTAGCAAACGGATGCGCTGATACATCCAGCTCCCTTTGGCATATGCCCGCTCTCCGAACAGTTACTACTAAACTATACGGCCTTTGGAGAAATTTGTCAAGAGCTTAAGCGCCTCCCGCGCTCACATCAGTCCCAGCCCCTTAGCCACAATCATAATAAAATCCTGTACATTTGTGACAATGGTCGTGGCTGACAGACTGCCCCTGTCCAAAAGCTTATTCACCACGAATTCATCCGCATCCACCGTATAGAGGAACACCGGGCGCACAGTCCCGTCCTCCATCACCCGGTAGGAGGGCGTCATATTTCCCGTGGCAATGGTGTGAAGCATGGTAGCCAGGCAGATAACCGTGGTAGCCTTTTTCACCATGTTCCGCATGGCAGTCTGCCCCTGGTACACATCTCCAATCACCTCCGGCAGGGGGCCGTCGTCCCGTATAGAGCCCGTGAGCACAAAGGGCACCTTATTTTTCACACAGCTGTACATAATCCCGTTGTCGATCCCATACTCTTCAATAAATCGAGGAATAGAGCCGCTTTTTCTCACCCGGTTGATGACGTCCAGGTGATTGTAATGGCCGTTTGGCTGTGATTTCTGGGTGTAAATATCCTGTCCCAAAGCCGTGTGGAACATCGCTCCCTCCAGGTCATGGGTGGCGAGGGCATTGCCCGCCATCAGGCCGTCCACGTATCCATTCTCCACCATAGCCTCCATGGCCCGCCGTGCGTCAGCGTCAAAGGCAAAGGCCGGTCCCATCACCCAAATCACATGTCCGTGCTCCCTCTCATAGCGGAGCAGCTCAAAGAGCCGGTCATAGTCCCTGGCAAAGGACGTCTCCCGGCTGCGGCCCTGACGGAATACAAACTGGTCCCCCGCCTCATCCGCAGGATTCTCAAAGCCTGTGCTGTGAAGGTAAATTCCCTCCTCTGCATTCTCCGTTCTTCCAATAATCACCCGGTCGCCCCTCTTAAGGTTCCGATTCTCCACCACGTGAAGCTCCCCGTCTTCGCCGTACACCACGCTGGAATCCATGCGGCTCTCCTTTGCCAGCATCCATTGTCCCTGTATTTTAAAATATTCCGGAAACATGGATGTGCTGTGGTAGTTCTCCGGGGCCACGCCATCCGCTGTTACGATTTCCCAGGCCGCGTCCGGGGACTGAGAAAATTTATCCTGAGCGAAATCAGGCTCTCTGTACACTGGCATCCGAAATAACATTCTATCCCTCCTGTCTGCGGTACACCTGCGCGCCGCCTATGTATGTCTCCATCACCTGTATCCGGTCAATGTTCTCCGGATGTATTGTGAAAATATCCCCGTTCAGCACAGCAAAATCCGCCCGGTATCCCTTCCTTAGCATCCCAGAACCGGCAAAGCCTGCGGCCTGGGCCGCTCCCCTCGTGTAAAGCGCCACCGCCGTGCCAATATCCACTGACTGGTCTGCCCCAAAATCCGTGCTGTCCGCTGCCCGCCGGGTAACCGCAGCCTTTAGGCCCGGAAACGGGTCAGAGGGCACCGGCCAGAAGGTTGCCGGGGCGTCCGTGGAAAAAGCGAGGGGGACTTTATTCTCCAGCATCCGCTTTATGGGATAGCATTCTCCAAACCGCTCCGCACCCAGATTGTACAGGTAGCTGGCGCTCTCCGCATAGGGAAAAATTGGCTGGGTGACAAAGGCTATGCCGTGCTCCGCCGCTCTTTTCATGCTCTCCTCTGTGGGAAGCGTCACATGCTCCACCCGCACATAGGGAATCCCCTCTTCGGTCCAGGCTCTTTCTTTTGCCGCCCGATCAACCACACGGGTGATAGCCCGGGTTCCCATGGCGTGTACAGACAGTTGGCAGCCGTGGCTGCGGCAGAAGGCAATGGCGGATTCCAGCTGCGCATCGGAGCACACCGGAAGGCCGCAGTCACCCGCCGAATTCTGATAGGGACGATCCATCCAGGCTGTCCGTCCGGACACGCTTCCGTCCCCTATGAGCTTTAAGCCTGCCGTAAAAATCTGTCTCCTCCTGTCCGTCCGCCCCTCCAGCCCATGTAAATCCTCCGGGTGCTCCGCATAAAAATCCCACATATAATAGATGCCAATCCGCTGGCCGAACCCCCGGCGCACAGCCTCCTCATAGACAGGCATGCTGTCGCTTCCATCCAAGCTCCCCATATCGCAGATGGCGGTGATTCCCTGGGAAGCGAGAAGCTCCCCCAGCTCCAGCAGGTTTTCCACCTGATTTTCCCTGGACACAGCAGGAATAAACGGCGTAATAAGGTTCCTGGCATTCTCCCTGAGAATGCCCGTAGGCTCTCCATTTTCATCCCTCTCAATCTCCCCGCCCGGTGGATCCGGCGTGTTCCTGTCAATCCCCGCCAAGCGCAGAGCCATACTGTTGACACAGCAGATATGGGCGCAGGTCCGGGTGATAGAAACCGGCGCATCGCTGCACCCTGCGTCCAAATCATAGCGGCTGGGCGGCCGTTTCTCTTTAAGGGCCTGCTCATCATAGCCCCAGCCCTCAATCCACAGGCCGGGCCCCTGCTCCCTGCGGCGCCTCCTAATGGCCTGCGCCAGGTCATGTAAGGAGCGGATAAGCGGCGGCATAATGACAATCTGTTTTCTGGAATCTGCCAGCATCACCGGATGCATGTGGGCGTCCACAAAGCCAGGGATCACGGTGCGCCCCCGAAAATCCGTGACAGTCCCTTCTGCATAGGGCATATCTTCCCTGCGGCCCGCCCAGAGAATCTGTCCGCCCCGCACCAGCATAGCTTCCGCCCAGGGATTTTGCGGGTCCGAAGTAAATATTTTTCCGTTGATAAAAAGATGATTCCCTGCCATACTGCCTCCCTGCACATTCTTCTGTTCAGTCAATCTAACCCTATCTTTATTGTGATCAGTTTCCCAGAAGATGTCAAGAGGGATTCGGTTTATATATCTGCCCCAAATATTACGGCCGTTTCCGCTTTTTCATTTCAGCGAAAACGGCCTCTTCATTGATTCAGATAGCCCAATTTTCAATCCTGAGCCCAGGAATCCGCTCAAGCATACTCCTGCTCAGCCTCTCACCTCATCAGCCCCTCCAGCGCCCACGCATACTCGTCCATAGCCAGCTGGAGCTGAATATCCGCCTTCCCCTTTTCTGCCGCCCGCCTCAGGTATTCCTGGCGGGCCTCCAGATATTCCTGGCGGGAGAGCATGCCCAAATCCCATTTATGGGAGGCCGCCCGCCAGGCCGCTTCCCCGGCGGCCATCCCTTCCGATGCCGCCTGGCTGAGGCTTCTGCTCTCCAGCGCCGCCTGGTAAAGGGATACGAGGCGGGCATACATCTCCTCCTCGCTCTGGGCAATGTCCCTCTGCCTGGCGTGCAGCTCCTTATTTGTCCCGGAAAAGGAAGCATGTCTCTGCTCCCGCAGCTCGTAATTATTCCCCAGGGCCTTTCGCTTGTCTGTCTCCGGCTGCATGGCATCCAGCCGGGAGGCATCTGGGATGGGCAGCGTGCCTATGTCTACCGCCTCCTCCGGCGCAAATCCGGCAAGAAGAAGGAGCTCTGCCCTTGTCCGCTCCATCTCCGCCCCAAGTGCTGCTGCCTGATTTTCCCTGTCCTGGGCCAGAAGCAGAGCCTCCTGCACCTCCTTTTCCGACGCTCCCCCCACAGCTGCCCGGTGTTTGGCCTGCTCATGCTGACATTTTGCAAGCTCTGCCTCCGCCTGCGCCGCCATATGATCCAGCTTCAATGTATTGTAGGTCCCCATCAGGCTCTGGGCAGTCCAAGCCATCCGGTCCTCCAGGCGGGAGAGCTCCAGTCTCTGGGAGACTCCCTGCGCCTGGCGAAGCTGCTTCTCTATATCCTTTACCGCGTCCTCCAGGGTGTCCGCCTGGCCCCGGTAGTGGTCCGCTCCTGCTGTATCCCCTGCGTCCTCCCGGTCTGAGGCCTCGCTCCGCAGAAATTTCCTCGTCTCCACCAAATCCGCCTCTGCCTCCTCAAGGGCTGCAATCCGGCTCTCATAGGGAATCCGCTCCATCTCTGTCTGGGGATTCTCCGCCTTTATCCTTTCCTCCAGCTCCTCATAGCGCAGGATAAAACGGCTCTCCGAAGCCTGCGCGGCAGGCTCTGCCCCCAAGGCCATTCCGCTTCCGGCCCAAATCCAAAGTCCTGCTGCCAAAGCCAGCCATCCAGCCCTCCCTGCTGTCCTTCTATCCATCCCATCACCTCTATTCTGCCGCCGCCAGCCCATTCACCGACCAGATGTAATCCTCAAATGCCTGCCGCAGGGAAAGCCCCGCCTGGTCGAAGGCGGCCTTCTTCCCCGCAGACTCCGCCTGCTTTTCCCTATATTGATTGACGGATATCATTCCCAATTCCCGCTGCATGCCTGCCGAAGCCATCTGACTCTCTGCCAGCTCCCACTCCATCTGAGCCTGGCTGTACTGCTCTCGGGCCTGCTCCAAAAGCCGATGCTTGGCAGACACATCTGCCCGGATATTCTGTGCTCCTGCCGCTATCCTTTTTTCCATTATCTCTCTCTGATTTCCCCCGGCGCTTGTATATTTCAGGCGGCCTTCATTGGCCCTCTGCACATAATTCACTGCTTCCGCACGTTCCAGGTCTTCCTCCAGGCAGATGCCTGCCAGCTCCTCCTCGGTGGGAATCGGAACCGGGCGAATCTCCGGGCTGGCATCATGGGCCCATCCCAGCAGCACGCAGAGCTCCCCCCGCAGAGCATCCTGCTCCTTTTCATTTGTATGCAGAGCGGCCCTGGCACTCTCCGCCTTTTCCCCTTCCGCAAGGAGCTCCGCCTGGGAGAGCATCCCAGCCCCCGCCCGCAGGGAAGCCGCCTCATACTGGCTTTCCGCCAGCGCGCACGCCGCCTCCAAGGAGGGACGGGCCGCCTCCTTCTGCCAATAAGAAATCATCTTTGTCTGGGCCTGCTGCACCAGCTCTGCCTCTGCCCGCTCATACTCCAGCTTTTTGATAGCGCCGTCCTCGTTCTGGGCGTCCGCCAAATCCTGATTCTGTTCTGCCTGAACCCGTGACAGAGCGGCCTGGGCCGCCGCCGCGCCGTAGCCCGGCTGGTCCTCATTTACAGAATCCAGCAGTTTGTCACTGGACTCATACATCTGGTCTGCCAGGTCCTGATAGGCATTTTCAAATCATCATGGCTCTTTCCCCTGTATTCATCATATGCCAGGCGATTGTTAATCACAGTGGCATTGTACTCGTGAATCAGGTCCGCCAGCTCCCCGTACTCCATCACATTGTCCCTAAGTGTCTCCCATTTTTCCGGCGGATAGGCAAACTCCGGGCTGGCACAGGCAGTCATGGGCGTCAAAAAAACTATGCCCAGCGCGCCGCACCACGCAGTGAAAATTCTTATCCGTCTCAGCGGCTTTTTCTTTCCTTTATGCTTCATAATATATTCTCCCTTCCTGCCCGCCGCCTGAATTTTTTCGTTCTATTCATACCGCAGGGCGTCGATGGGGTCGGCCTTTGCCGCCTTTGAGGCGGGATACAGGCCGAAGAAAATCCCCACCATAGCGGAAAATGACACAGCGATGAGTATCACCCCTGGCTTTATCACTACCGTCAGCTTAAAAAGCAGGCCGCCTAAGGATACGATTCCCGCGCCCAGAGCCACCCCGATAATCCCTCCGCAGGCAGAGAGAATCGCTGATTCTGTCAAAAACTGCACCAGCACATCCCGGGTCTTGGCCCCCAGAGCCTTGCGGATTCCGATTTCCCGGGTCCGCTCCGTCACCGATACCAGCATGATATTCATGATGCCGATTCCGCCTACCACCAGGGAAATAGCCGCGATTCCGCCTACAGCCAATGACAGGCCGCCCATCACCGTGTCCACGGAATTCATCTCCTCCATGGCTGTATACATATACATATCCTCCGGCTGCCGCCCATGCATTTTCGCGGCATAAGCCTTAAACTGCCGCGCGAACTGGTCCATATCTGTTCCCTCCGCCGCAAATACGCGGAGCTGGTAAAAAAAATCATTGGGCCAGGTAAGAAGCGTATACGGAAGAAATGCCTCCCCCCGTGTTTTGCTGCTTCCCATCATCAGCGCCTGAAAGGCATTTACCTCCTTCCGGTAAATTCCCACCACTGTGTAGTCGTCCGTATTTCCGTACAGGGTGGTGCGGAAGGATTTTCCCACCGCATTTTCCACGCCGAAGAGCATCCTTGCGCTGTCCGTGTCCATGACCACGTTTTTCCTGCGTCCCAGCACGTCCCCCTCATTCAGATACCTGCCGTAAACCATATTTACTGGCTGCACATCCTGGTAATTATAGTCAATGCCCTGATAGTCAAAATCAATGGATGTCCTCCGGTATTGGGCCTTGGCGCTGGCGGAGGCGCTGCTGTCAATGTAGGCAATCTGGTCCCCGAAGGCCTCCTTAGCCCGCTCCATCTCGTCCAGGGTAAAATAATCGCTCTGGCGCGTATCCTCCACCCAATACCCGATGGACACGTAGGCCTGGGTCAGCCCTACATTTTTATATAAATCAGCAAAAAGGCCGCGCATCGTATCTCCGATGGACACAATGGAAATCACGGAGCCAATGCCGATAATAATGCCCAGCATGGTCAGAATGGAGCGCATTTTGTTGGCCCGAATCGAGGAAAATGCCATCTGCATATTTTCAATCAGCACGTCTTCTCCTCCCTCCTCACATCACTCAAAATCTGCCCGTCCCCAAACCGTATCACCCGCTTGGCAAACGCTGCAATATCCTCCTCATGGGTCACCAGAACCACAGTAACCCCCTCCCTGTGCAGCTCTGTAAACAGCTCCATAATTTCAATAGATGCCGCAGTGTCCAGGTTTCCCGTAGGCTCATCCGCCAAAAGCAGGGGCGGCTCATTTGCCAGCGCCCGGGCAATGGCCACCCGCTGGCGCTGGCCCCCGGAAAGCTCATTGGGCATGTGTCCCATCCGGGCTCCCAGCCCCACCCGGGCGAGAAGCTCCTGCGCCCGTGCCCTGCGCCTGGCCTTGGGCACCCTGGCATAGGTCATGGGAAGCTCCACATTTTTCAGAGCAGAGGTCCGGGATATCAGGTTAAAGGATTGAAATACAAAGCCAATTTTCCTGTTTCGGATGTCTGAGAGAGCGTCCGGCGTCATCTCCGCCACATCGGTTCCGTCCAGGTAATAATGCCCCAGCGTGGGCCGGTCCAGGCATCCCAGGATGTTCATAAGCGTGGATTTTCCCGACCCGGAATGCCCCATAATCGCCACAAACTCTCCCCGCTCAATGGTGAGATTGATTTTCTTCAGGCCCAGCACCTTGATGGCTCCGGTATCATAGATTTTCACCAGGTTTTCCAGCTGGATGAGAGGCTTTCCCATCATATGCCGCCTCCCTCCGTAATCATTACCGCGGTGCCGTCCGCCATCTGGGCATCCGGGCTGACCACAACCTGCATTCCCTCTGCCAAGGCTGTTCCGTCCTTTGCCGTCACCTGAACCTCCACATCCCCGTCCACTCCCACATCCACAGGAATCCGCTTAAAACGCATATTGTCCACCACCGCGATATAAGAGCTGTCCTCTTCCTCAAATACCGCTGTGGCCGGCACGCAGAAGGCATCCTGGGCCTCCCGTATGAGAAGCTCCGCCTTGGCTGTAATCCCGGCAATGAGGCCGCTTTTGTCCCCGTCAATCCGGATGGTGGCAGGTATGACCCGCTCCGTGGATCCTCCTCCCTTCTCCTCACCTGTGGGGGAAATTTTTACCACCTCCCCATCCACAGAGGCGCCATCCAGGATATCCGCGGTAATCACCGCCTTCTGCCCTGCCTTCACTCTTCCGATGGAGTACTCGCTGACCTTGATTTCCAGCTCCAGCTCCTCCAGATTTTCAATGCTGAACATGGGCTTGTCGTCCTCCACCTTGTCCGCGAACTGCCCCACCTTGGAATTGACCCGCACCACAGTTCCGTCAATGGCGCTTTTCACCTGGGTGTTCTTAAGCTCCTCCTGCTTTTTCTGCAGCTCAAAGGCCGCGTTCTCCACCTGGAGCGCGTAGGACGCATCCGCCACCCCCCGGCCATCCTCCACCCGGTATCCCTCCATTGTCCGTCTGGCGTCGTTTAACGCATTGGCGCTCTGCTCAAGCTCCATCTGGGAGATATCGCCCGCCGCAAAGAGCTGGCTGTTCCGGCTGTGGTCCAGGCTGGCCTTCTGAAAATCCTGCACCGCCTTCTCATATCCCAGAGCCGCCTCCTTATCCTTCTCCTCCTTATTGGCCTTAGCCAGCTCATAGGCGTTCCTTGCAATCTCCACCTCCCGGGCCAGGTCCGTGCTGTCAAGGGCTGCCAGAAGCTGCCCCTTTTCCACCCTATCTCCCTCCTTCACATATATATCCGTAATCTCTGCGTGGATGCTTGACACTACATCCACGCTGTTTGTCCCTGACACCGGACCTGTGAGAGAAAGCTTCTCCTGTATATCCTTCCTTGTAAGCGGCGTCACTGACACAGGCACTCCCGCCTCCCCGCCGCCGGCTGCCGCCCGGCCGGCAAGGGCAAGCGCTGCCAAAAGACAAAGCACGGATAAAATTTTCCGCTTCTTTCCCCATCCTCTCCACCGGCTCCAAATCCCCCGGACCAGCCCTCCAAGCCGCCTTCTCCTGCCTGCGCGGTCCTCCTTCGAGGCCTCCGGCTCTGGCCCGGCCTCCATAAGCGCCGCAATCTGATAATCAATTTCCTGTGCCTCTGTCCGCTTCTCCTCTATCTCCTGCATGATTCCCTCCCGCGTTCTGTTTTAGCTGCTGTTATCCGCTATTTTAAACAACACAGCTAAAAAAACGCCCCATATAATTCCTAACATTTCTTAAATGAAAACGAAAGAAATGGGAAAGAGCGGGCACAATAAAGGCAGGTGGTTATGACAGCCACCTGCCTTTCTCATTTACATATCTTAGAAGATCTCAATTTACAGACTTTTTTCATACTCTCTCAGATCAGCCTTCAGCCAGCAACTATCGTCCGGATATCCGGGAGCGGCTGTTTTAGGCAGGTCTGGATTTCATAGAATCTTCTTTTCCAATTCCTCTGCTGAATCACTATCCCCAGCGAAGGAAGTCCACAGCTGCAAAAGCTCCGGATCCTGTTCCTCCTGAATCCGCCGGACAATAGCCTCTGTCGCCAGCCCCTTTAATTCGAGAACCTGGAGCAGCAACTGGCGGATGGATCTGGCATACTGATCCCGTGCTTTTTGAAGCAGCTTAGCGTTTTCCTCCCGCTCTTTTTGAAGCTGGGTATTCTTTTCTTGAAGCAGACGGGCATTTTCTTCCCGCCCCTGCTTTCTCCCTTCCTCCAGCAGAGTCTTCGCGTGTCTCTCTTGATTATATTCGGTTAGAATCACCTGCTTCACCTCCCCTCGGTGTTTGAACAAAAATTCTTTTAATATGTCAAAACGAATGCAGTCCTCTATGGCCTGGTCCATGGCTGCCCCAAGCTTCATTCCGGTATTCAGGTACCCACGAATCGTTTCCACAAAGCGGGAATATTCATAAAGCTTCCGGCAGGCTTCCATCAGTTTCTTATTATGTCCATAGTTGATATTCAGAACCACAGCCCTGCACTCCAGATCCGGCTGTTCCTCACGCTTTATAAAGGAATCCGAAAGCCGCAGTTCCTGCCGGTCTGGCTCCGCTTTTGTCCCATTGTAGAATACCAGATATTTGGGAGTCGGAAGCTTTAACAGCGTGCTGGAATAAATATCCAGGTTATTCTGTTCAATGTACCCCTGATACAGCATGCTGATATAGATCAGTCCCCGCAGCGGCATATTAGGATTGACGCTGCTCTGATGCTCGTAGAGGTTCATCACATCCTTAATCAGAAAGGATATGTCGTTCTTGCGCCCCATGTACAGCACATCTTCAATGGTTGTGACTATCAATTCTTCCGGATCTTCATAAGCTGTGCCGTTGATGGCATTATACAGGCTTAAAAGCTCCTTCTTTTCCCTAAATACCATCCGAAAGAGACTGTCTTTGTAGTTCCGCCTTGGTGAATTTCGTTTCGCTGACTTTTTTCCCATATGCGAGTTCTCCTTTTATCATACCGTATTTTTTCTGTCCTGTAAATCTCTGCCTGGAATGGTTCCGAAATAAAAGAACGGGCCTGTGCCCTGTGGCCTAGAATTACTGAAAATAGAAGTTATTAGATGGATTTATCATACTATATGAGGGGGTAATGTGCAAGGAGAAATGCGAGTATTCTAATTTTTGAAAAGTCGTATATACCGTATACTATGCAGCCAGCTTATTGTTTTTATCAGATATATTTTGTATAATACGTTCAAATTCAGTAAAATAAAAGATAGAGGAGAATGCGAGTATGCTTATATCCGCAGGCTGATCGCCGCCCTGCGCGCGATAGACGGGGCGGAAGGGGAATTTGCGCTGGAGTGCAGGATCTTTTCCGACCGTGAAAGCCCTTACGCCCTGCAAGGGTATGACGCTGCGCCGCAAGAGCAGATGGAGGCGGTGCCCTTTGACGATGGGGCGGCTGTGTCCATATCTGGGAAAACCTTTGTCCTTACCGGGGATTTCGCCCACGATGAGAACGACCGGGACCGTGTAAGCTGGCGCATCACGGCAAAAGGCGGAAGAGTTACCACTGCGGTAAGCGGAAAAACCAACTACCTGGTGATCGGAAAGCTGGGAAATTTCGGACAGAAAAAGGTAGATCAGGCGAAAGAGCAGAAGGCGAAAGGAAGCGATATCAAGATCATACGGGAGGACGATCTGTTCCGTGTACTGGAGGGGAAGCCAGCCGCAAGCGTAAAGAAGAGGGGAACGAAAAAGCCGAATGCCCCGGAAACCGACCCAAATGAGGCAAAGAAGGAGCAGATTGAGAAAAAGAGGAAAGAGGCAGTGGAGCAATATTTGAAACAGGTCACTGCTGATTTTAAAAAGAAGAAACAGAAACTCCAGAAAGAGATAGATGCTTTAAGCGGCGAGAAAGAACAGCACCAGCAGGAGTTAAGCAGCGCCGGGTTCTTCCAGTTTTCGCGAAAGAGCAGCTTAAAGCAGATCATCCGGGGGATTGATATTCAATACGCTAAAAAGCAGTCCGAACTTGAGGAGCTGAAAAAGCAGGAAGAAGATGCGAAAAAAGAACCCTATTTTAAGATTGACCGCAAAATCCGTGAGGAGCTGGCTAAGGAGACGGAGAAAATCGTGTATGCCAATCTGTGCAAACTGAGTGAGAAGGATCAGCAGCTGGGAAACCTGATCGTTTCTATGCTGAGCATGGATCCGGTTACTTTTCCGGAGATCCTCGAACGTGCAAAACTTCTAGAAATCGATGCAACATCCCTTCGGGTTGCCAATATTATGCGCAAGCTAGGGGTGTGCTCGGGGGCAGTAACCAAGAGGCTGTATTTACGCGGCGTATTTTATGAGCCGAAAGAGTATACGGGGTATTATCTGTAGGGATAGAATTAAGAGAGAGCAAGGAATCGAAGCGATTGGGAGGGGCAGTTTTCTAGCGCCCCTCCCGCATCATAGAAGATCTGTACTTACAGAGATTTTTCACAGGCCCGCAAGATCTCTCTTAACCTTTCATCCCTGATTTGAGCCATATTTCAAACCTCCCGCTCAGCCAATCGCTCTCCCCAGCCGCTTCACCATCTCATCCACATCCGCCCGCTCAATCACAAGGGGCGGCACAAAGCGGATAACCCGCTCCCCAGCGCCAATCAGGACAAGCCCTTCCTCCAAAAGGGCCTTCGACACAATGGGGCCTGCGGGAACCGTAAATTCCAGCCCCTGTATGAGTCCCATGCCCCGGTGGCCGCAGATTTTGTCCGAGGCCGCGGAGAGCTCCTCCAGCTTCTCCCAGAGATATGCCCCTATCTCCCGCACATGCTCCACAATATGGCGGCTCTCAAAAATATCCAGCACGGCCTCCGCACCGGCTGTCACCAGAGGATTGCCCCCGTAGGTGGTTCCGTGGTCCCCGGGAACCATGGCAGACGCCGCCTTCCCGCAGGCCAGGAATGCTCCCACCGGCAGGCCGCCCCCCAGAGCCTTGGCCACCGTCATCACATCCGGCTTCACCCCATAGTGCTGCCAGGCAAACATCTCCCCGGACCGGCCCATGCCGCACTGAATCTCATCCAGTATCAGCAGAAGGTCATGCGCGTCGCAGAGAGCCCTGACCCCCTTTATAAATTCCTCTGTGACGGGATAAACCCCGCCCTCGCCCTGGATGGGCTCCATAATAACCGCGCAGGTATTTTCATTGACAAGCGCCTTCACACTGTCCAAATCATTAAAATCCGCAAAGCGGATGCCCGGAATCAGGGGTGCAAAGGGCTCCCGGTAATGGGAGTTCCCAGTTACGGATAATGCCCCCATGCTCCGTCCGTGGAAGGAGCGGTTCATGGCGATAATCTCGCCGGCTGCCTGCGGGCCGCCCTGGGTCTTATTATAATGATACCGCCTGGCAATCTTAAGGGCCCCCTCGACGGCCTCCGTCCCGCTGTTGGTGAAAAATACCTTATCCATCCCGGAGGCGGCGAGAAGCTTCTCTCCCGCACGGACCGAGGGCTCGTTGTAAAACAGGTTGGAGATGTGGGTCAGCTTGTCAAGCTGCGCCTTCACCGCACGGGTGTACTCCTCATCCCCGTATCCAAGGCCCATCACTGCGATTCCCGCTCCAAAATCCAGGTACTCCTTCCCCTCCGTGTCGTAGAGGTGCACCCCTTTTCCGTGGTCAAACACCACAGGGTACCGATTGTATGTCTTATAGAGGACGTGCTCCGCCCTCTCCATCATTTCCTTATCAGCCATGATAATACCTCTCGTCCTCCTTTGCGTTGAAAATCGCCGTGCCGATACCTTTATCCGTAAATATCTCGAGAAGCAGGCAGTGGGGAATGCGGCCATCCAGGATGTGGACCCTGGAAACGCCCTGCTCCATTGCATGAATGCAGTTCTGCAGCTTAGGCAGCATGCCGCCTCCCAGCATACCGCTGTCCACAAAGGCCTGGGCCTCATCCACCGTCATCTCAGAGATAAGGGTGGACTTGTCATTATAATCCTTGAACACACCCTCCACGTCCGTGAGGAAGGCCAGCTTCTCCGCCTGCACCGCTGTGGCCACCGCGCAGGCTGCGTCGTCCGCGTTGATATTGTAGCTCTGGAAGCTCTCGTCAAAGCCGATGGGGCAGATAATAGGAAGAAAATCCTTCTCCAGCAGGTCATAAATCACCTTTGGATTCACCTGCTCAATCTCCCCCACAAAGCCGATATCCTGGCCGCCGGAATACTTTTTCCTGCATTTTAACAGCATGCCGTCCTTGCCGCTGATGCCAACCGCCTTTACGCCCAGCTCATTGACCAGCTGCACCAGGCTCTTGTTCACCTTATTTAACACCATCTCCGCAATCTCCATGGTGTCCGCGTCCGTCACCCTCAGGCCGTTGATAAAATGGGGCTCCATCCCCACCTTTCCCACCCAGCGGCTGATTTCCTTTCCGCCGCCGTGGACAATGATGGGCTTAAAGCCCACCAGCTTTAATAATACCACATCCTGGATAACCTTCTTTTTCAGCTCCTCATCCACCATAGCGCTGCCGCCGTACTTTACAACCACAATTTTCCGATTAAAGCGCTGGATATAGGGCAGAGCCTCAATGAGAACCGCCGCCTTCTGCATAGGCGTAATCTGCATGGATTCCAAATTCATTTTCCCCATCCTCCTCATGAGCGGTAATCCGCATTAATCTTCACATAGTCAAAGGTCAGGTCGCAGCCCCAGGCTGTGGCCGTCTCCGTGCCCATCTTAATATCTGCAACAGCCCGGACCTCCGGCTCGGAGAGAATCCTCGTGGCCTGCTCCTCACTGTAGTCCACCGCCACCCCATTTTCAATAATCTGCATGCTTCCCGCACTGCTCTCAAAGAAAAGGTCCACCTTCCCCGGGTCAAACTCCGCCCCGGAATATCCCATGGCACAGAGAATTCTGCCCCAGTTGGCGTCGTGGCCGAAGATAGCCGCCTTGGTGAGATTGGAGGTAATCACCGCCTTGGCCAGTGTCTTGGCCTGCTCCTTTGTGGACGCTCCCTTTACCTGTACCTCAAAGAGAGCGGTGCAGCCCTCCCCGTCCCCGGCGATTTTTTTCGACAATGTCTCATTCACATACCGCAGGCCCCGGCAGAATGCCTCGTACTCCGGCCCCTCCTCTGCAATCTCCGGATTGCCGGCCATGCCGTTTGCCAAAAGAAGGACCGTGTCATTGGTGGAGGTATCTCCGTCCACGGAAATCATATTGTAGGTGTCCTCTATGTCCTCCCGCAGCGCCTTAAGGAGCAGGTCCCTGCTGATGGCCGCATCCGTTGTCACAAAGCTCAGCATGGTGCACATATTGGGGTGAATCATGCCGGAGCCCTTGCACATGCCGCCGATTGTCACTGTGACACCGCCGATATCCACCTGGACGGCCGCCTCTTTATTCTTGGTGTCCGTGGTCATAATCGCCTGGGAGGCTGCCTCCCCGGCTGCAGGGCCCTCGGCCAGGCTTGGCGCCATCGCATGAATCCCCGCCGCAATCCGGTCCATGGGCAGCTGCATGCCAATCACGCCGGTGGAGGCCACCAGCACGCTCTCCTCCGGGATATGCAGGGCCTGTGAAACGGCCTTCGCCGTCTGGCTGCAGTACCTCATGCCCTCCTCGCCCGTGCATGCGTTGGCAATGCCCGCGTTGATGACAACCGCCTGGGCGGCCGCCCCCTCCTCTACCCGCATCCGGTCCCACTTCACCGGGGCCGCCTGCACAAGGTTCTTAGTAAATGTACCCGCTGCCCGGCAGGGAACGGGGCTGTAAATCATAGCCATATCCTGCCTGCCGCTGTATTTAATTCCCGCCGCAGTTGATGCCGCCTGAAAGCCCTTTGCCGCGGTTACGCCTCCCTCTATCGGGACAAATCCCGCCTCTGTCTCCTTTTTCATCTCAAATCTCCTTTCGCGTCTCAGCGCACAAATCTGGTTATATTCTCCTCATTCAATACAAACTCATAGCTGTTGATGTCCTCCCGCTCCGTCCAGCCGATTCCCTGCCAGAAGGCATTTCCCACCAGATTCTGCTTAAATGCAATCAGGCTGACCTTGCTCACGCCCTCCCGCTCCAGGGCCTCTATGGCCTGCCGCACCATGCGGTAGCCGATGCCGTGCTTGCGGTACTCCCGCGCCACGCACACGTGGTAAAAGAAGCCCGTGCGTCCGTCGTGGCCGCACAAAATATTTCCTATAATACGCCCATTCTGAACAGCCACCACGCTGGTGGTGGGGTTGCGCTTAAGAAAGCGCTCCACCCCCTCCCGGGAGTCATCAATGCTGCGGATTCCAAAGCCCTTTATCTCTGTCCACAGCTTATATACCTGCTCATAATCCTCCAGCTCCATTGTCCGGATGAGAATATCCATCGTGCCAGCCATGCCAATTCCTTCCTTCTGTCAAAACCTTTTACGGGAAAATGGGGACCTGCTTAAGCCCCGCATTCTCCGGCAGGCCGAACATCAGATTCATATTCTGAATGGCCTGGCCGGCGGCGCCCTTCACCATATTGTCGATGGCGCCCATCATCACCACCCGCTTTGTCCTGGGGTCGAGGACCACATTCACATCCGCAAAATTGCTTCCCTCCACCCAGCGGGTCTGGGGAACCACTCCCGGCTCCAACACGCGGACAAAATATTCCTCCCCATAGCAGGCTGCATAGGCCGCCCGGATTTCCGCCTCCGAGGCCTCCTTCGCCAGGGAGGCGTAGGCCGTCACCAGAATGCCCCGGTTCATGGGAACCAGATGAGGGGTAAAGCTGATGGTCACCGGATGCCCCGCCGCATAGGAAAGCTGCTCCTCAATCTCCGGGGTGTGCCGGTGGGAGGCCACGCCGTAAGCCTTTATGTTCTCATTGACCTCGCAGAACAGGCTGTCCACCTTGGTTCCCCTGCCCGCCCCGGAGGTGCCGGACTTTGCATCAATAATCAGGGTATCCGTGTCGATAAGCCCGGCCTTCACCAGGGGATACACGGCAAGGAAGGAACAGGTGGGGAAGCATCCCGGATTGGCCACAAGGCGGGCCTTCTTCACCTGCTCCCGGTTAATCTCCGGCAGTCCATACACCGCCTCCGCGATAAACTGGGGCGCCTTGTGCTCCAGCTTGTACCATTTCTCATACACGGACACATCCTTAATCCGGAAATCCGCGCTCAGGTCGATAATCTTCGTCTGCGACAAAATCTCCTCGTCCACCAGGGAAGCGCAGAGCCCCTGGGGGGTGGCGGTGAAAATCACGTCCGCCTCCTTCGCCAGCTCCTTCATATTGTCATCCAGGCAGTCCGCCTCCACCAGACGGAACATGTTCTGGTAAATGGACGCATATTTTTTATCCACATAGCTGCGGGAGCCGTACCACACGACCTCCACATCCTCTCTCTGGAGCAGAAGCCTTGCAAGCTCTCCGCCCGCATAGCCTGTGGCTCCGATAATTCCTGCTTTTATCATATACCTTTCCGTAACCGTTCCTTTTGAACCGTTACCTCTCCTCCTTCCAAACAGTTTCATGCTGCTGCCGTCTAAAACAGTTCCATTATAAGAGCTTTTTTTCCAAAAGCCAAGTGTTTTACGGATACTTACGGCGATGTTTTATAATTATACACTTTGTATGCATAATATGCAAGCATATTTTCCATTTTCCTCTTGCATTAATTCAAATTATGTTGTATATTTATGAAAGTTCAATACGCATAACAATTCAGGAGGATATAAAAATATGAGTGAAAAAGTAGTTTTGGCATATTCCGGCGGTCTGGACACCACCACCATTATTCCCTGGTTAAAGGAAAATTTCGGCTACGAGGTTGTCTGCTGCTGCATCGACTGCGGCCAGGGCGAGGAGCTGGACGGCTTAGACGAGCGGGCCAAGCTCTCCGGCGCTTCCAAATTATACATTGAGGACGTGGTGGACGATTTCTGCGACAATTACATCATGCCCTGCCTAAAGGCCAATGCGGTCTATGAGAACAAGTACCTCTTAGGAACCTCCATGGCCCGCCCCGCCATCGCCAAGCGCCTGGTGGAGGTAGCCCGCAAGGAGGGCGCCACCGCCATCTGCCACGGCGCCACCGGCAAGGGCAACGACCAGATTCGCTTTGAGCTGAGCATCAAGGCCTTGGCCCCCGACATCAAAATTATCGCCCCCTGGCGTATGACGGACGTGTGGACCCTGCAGTCCAGGGAGGATGAGATTGAATACTGCCGGCAGCACGGCATTCACCTGCCCTTTGCCGCTGACAGCAGCTACAGCCGCGACCGCAACCTGTGGCACATCAGCCATGAGGGCCTGGAGCTGGAGGATCCCTCCCTGGAGCCCAACTACGACCATCTTCTGGTCTTGAGCGTTCCCCCGCAGAAGGCCCCCGACAAGGAGGAGTCTGTGACCATCACCTTTGAGAAGGGCGTTCCCACCAGCGTGAACGGCGAGAAGATGAAGGTGTCCGACATCATCCGCAAGCTCAATGAGATGGGCGGCCGCAACGGCATCGGAATTGTGGATATTGTCGAAAATCGGGTAGTAGGCATGAAATCAAGAGGCGTATACGAGACTCCCGGCGGCACCATCCTCATGGAGGCCCACGAACAGCTGGAGGAGCTGGTGCTTGACCGCGCCACCATGGAAGTCAAGAAGGATATGGGCAATAAGCTGGCCCAGATTGTATATGAGGGAAAATGGTTCACTCCCCTTCGGGAGGCCGTGCAGGCCTTTGTGGAGTCCACCCAGGAGTATGTAACCGGCGAGGTAAAGTTTAAGCTCTACAAGGGCAATATCATCAAGGCCGGAACCACCTCCCCCTACTCCCTGTACAGCGAGTCCCTGGCCTCCTTCACCACCGGCGACCTCTACGACCACCACGACGCCGACGGCTTCATCACCCTCTTCGGCCTTCCCTTAAAGGTACGGGCCATGAAGATGGCGGAGTTAAAGGAAGAGAAGAAGAATTAGCGCGCCAGCCTTAAAGGCTGCAAAAGCAAAGCGCCGCCAGGCGCTTATAAGCCAATAAAACAGGCGCTGCACCCGACTGCCTGGGCAGGGGTACAGCGCCTGTTTTTGCGCAGCAGTTTCCGCAGCTTTACAAGCTGCTGCTCTGCGGTTACATAAGTCCTCTCACCGCGTCCGCCACGCGCTCTGCGGTAAATCCAAATTTTTCAAAGAGCTGGCCTGCGGGGGCGCTGGCGCCAAACCGCTCCATGGCCACAACGGCTCCGTCCAGTCCCACGTACCGCTCCCAGCCAAAGCCGTCCAGGGCTTCCACCGCGACGCGCCGTCTCACGGCCTTCGGCAGCACCTTCTCCCGGTACGCTTCGCTCTGCTCCTCAAACACATCCATGGAAGGCATGCTGACCACGCGCACATCAACACCCTCCCCTGCCAGGATTTCTCTGGCTTTCACGGCCAGATGCACCTCGGATCCCGTGGCGATGAGAATCGCGTCCGGAAACTCCTTCACGGAATCCTCCAGAATATAGGCTCCCTTTAAAGCCTCTCTGCCGGAGGCGGCCAGCTGGGGCAGATTCTGCCGGGACAAAACCAGGGCCGTGGGCGTATGCGTTGACTTAAGGGCGCTCTCCCAGGCTGCCGCAGTCTCCGCAGCGTCCGCCGGGCGGAACACATGGAAATTGGGCATGGACCGGAACATGGCCAGCTGCTCTATGGGCTCATGGGTGGGCCCGTCCTCACCCACGCCGATGCTGTCATGGGTAAACACAAAGGTGAGGGGCACGCCCATCAGGGCCGCCAGTCGGGCCATGGGCTTTGTATAATCGCTGAACACAAAGAAGGTAGCCGCAAAGGCCCGCAGTCCTCCGTGAAGCATGAGTCCGTTGGAGATAGCCGTCATGGCCAGCTCCCGCACGCCAAAGTGCAGGTTGCGTCCCCCATAATTATCCCTGGAAAAATCTCCCGCGCCCTCCATATATGTCTTATTGGAAGGTGCAAGATCTGCGGAGCCTCCAATAAAATTGGGAAGATGATCCTTGATAAACTGAATCTGCCGGCCGGAGGAGCTCCTGGTTGCCTCCGCCTTATCCACAGCCGGCCAGAAGCCCTCCTGGTCTGCCAGCTCTCCCGCTGCCTTCGGATCAAAATACTTATCCCAGAGGGCCCGAAGCTCCGGATACTTCTCACTGTACTCCTCGAACACAGCCTCCCACTGAGCCTGAGCGGCGGAACCTTTCTTAGCCAATTCCTGATAATGCCGGTACACCTCATCCGGAACCGCAAAGGCCTCCGCCAACGGCCAATTTAAGGTTTCCCGCAGAGCCGCCACATTGTCCGCTCCCAGAGGCTCCCCGTGAGCGCTGGCCTTCCCCTGCTTTGCCGGGCATCCATATCCGATTTCGGTCTTTATGGTGATAAAGGAGGGCCGGCTGCGATCCGCCCTGGCCTCCTCGATAGCCCGTCCGATGGCCTCCAAGTCATTTCCGTCCTCCACGGTCAATACCTGGAATCCAAACGCCTCCATCCGCATCTGGACGTTTTCCGTAAAGGCAATATCCGTACTTCCCTCGATGGAGATACGGTTGGAATCATACAGCACAATCAGCTTTCCCAGGCCCAGCGTGCCCGCCAGGGAGAACGCCTCGGAGGAGATGCCCTCCATCATGCATCCGTCCCCGCCCAGGACATAGGTATAGTGATCCACCACCGGATAGCCCTCCCGGTTAAATACCGCCGCAAGATGGGCCTCTGCCATGGCCATGCCAACTGCCATGCCCATACCGGCGCCCAGAGGGCCTGTGGTGGCCTCCACCCCCAGGGTATGCCCGTATTCCGGATGGCCCGGAGTCAGGGAATCCATCTGGCGGAAATTCATGAGATCCTCCTTGGTCAGGCCATAGCCAAAGAGGTGGAGCAGGGAATATAACAGCATGGATCCGTGGCCTCCGGAAAGTACAAAGCGGTCCCGATCCTTCCATCCCGGATCGGAGGGATTGTGCTTCATATGCCCGGACCAGAGCTCATAGGCCATGGGAGCCGCACCCAGAGGAAGTCCGGGATGCCCGGAATTTGCCTTCTGCACAGCGTCAGCGGAAAGTACACGGATGGCGTTGACTGACAGCGTATCAATGTGATTCATGAATTTCTCCTTTCGTATAAGACAAAGTGATTTCTTTGAAAATCCAGGATCCCCTCCGCCCTCATCTTGCTCAGCTCATTGGACATAGCGCTGCGATCCACGCAGAGGTATTCCGCCAGCTCCTGGCGGCTGTGGGGAATGTCAAAGCTCCGGCATCCCTGGGCCATGGCCTCCCCGGACAGATAGGAGAGAAGCTTTTCCCTGGTGGTCCTCCGGCAGACATGCTCCAGCTTATTTTCCAGCTTTACATTATTCTCCGACACCATGCGGAGCATATTGTGTATCATACGGGTGTGAAAGCCGCAGGCCAGGGAACAAAAGGTGATCATCCGCTGATAATCCAGAAACAATACCTGGGAGCTCCCCTCCGACACCAGGCTCACCGGCAGTACCGGGGTTCTGGCACAGGAATAAGCCTCCCCGAACAGCTCCCCCTCCCGGAGGTGGTATATCTCCTCTTTCTCTCCCCAGAAGTTCTCGTGGAGCACCACCGCCCTTCCCCGGAGAAGGATCATCACCTGGTTTACCGATTCCCCCATACGAAATATATACTCCCCCTCCTCATAGCGGGTATCCTCCGCCGCCGTACACTTGAGAAGCGTGTAGAGCTCATCGTCATTAATCCCGTAAAACAGGGGAGATTTTTTTGCCAAATGGAGATATTCGTCCATTTCAGCCTCCTTTTTGTTGTATTTACAACACGTATGTCGTAAATATTATATATCACCCCTGTATTTCCGTCAACTAAAAATCAATAACCCGCCCTGTGACAGGCAAAAACCTCAGGAAAGCCTCTCCCTGTAAACCGCGATTACCTTCTTCATGGCCTCCGGCCCGGGCGCCCCCAGGGTCTGCCTTCTGTCCACGCAGGTCTTCATGCTGATGGCCTGGTATACATCCTCCTCAAATACGGGGCTGATCCTCTTATACTCCCCAAGGGGAAGATCGTCCAGGGAAATTCCCTTTTCAATGCACAGCAGCACCAGCTGGCCCACGATCCCATGGGCATCCCGGAAGGGAACTCCCTTATTCACCAGATAGTCCGCCGCATCCGTGGCGTTGGTAAAGCCTCTCTTGGCGCTTTCCTCCATCACGTCCTTTCGGAAGGACATGGAGGAGAGCATCCCTGCAAACAGGGCCAGGCATCCCTTCACCGTATCCACCGCGTCAAAGGTAAGCTCCTTGTCCTCCTGCATATCCTTATTGTAAGCCAGGGGAAGGCCCTTCATGGTAGTGAGAAGGGACACCAGGGCCCCGTACACCCGCCCGCATTTTCCGCGGATGAGCTCCGCAATATCCGGATTCTTCTTCTGGGGCATAATGCTGCTTCCCGTGCTGTAGGAGTCGTCCAGCTCCACAAACCGGTACTCATTGGTGTTCCATATGATAATTTCCTCGCAGAACCGGCTTAAATGCATGGAAATCGTGGACAGCGCAGCCAAAAGCTCGATCAGATAGTCCCGATCTGCCACGGAATCCATGGAATTGAGGGTGGGGCCGTCAAAATCAAGAAGCTCCGCCGTGTATTCCCGATCCAGAGGATAGGTTGTCCCTGCCAGGGCCCCGGAGCCCAGGGGACAGTAGTTCATCCTGCGGCGGATGTCCTTAAGCCTCCCCCGATCCCTGAAAAACATCTCAAAATATGCCCCCATATGGTGAGCCAGGGTAATGGGCTGCGCCTTCTGCAGATGGGTAAAGCCCGGCATATAGGTCTCCGTATTCTTCTCCATAATGTCTAAAAGTTCCTGAAGAAGCCCCTTCACCAGTCCGTCCAGCTCATCGATCTCGTCCCGGATGTAGAGCTTCATATCCAGTGCCACCTGATCGTTGCGGCTGCGGCCGGTATGAAGGCGCTTGCCCGCCTCACCGATACGCTCCGTCAGCGTCCCCTCCACAAAAGAGTGGATATCCTCATATCCGGAATCGGATGATATCGTCAGTTTGCCGCTGTCCAGGTCATCCCGTATTCCTTCCAATCCACGGATAATATCATCTCTGTCCTTCTCAGACAGTATGCCCTGCTTTGCCAGCATTTTTACATGGGCAATACTCCCCCGTATGTCCTGACGGTAAAATTTCCGGTCAAAGGACAGGGATTCATTGAAATTTTGTACCAGCTGGTTCGTCTCCTTCGTAAAACGTCCGCCCCAAAGCTTCATCTTTCTTCGCCTCCTGAATCATTATCCATTTTTGTATATTTATGCCGCAGGAGCAGTCCTCCCACGGTCAAAGCCGCCAGGATCCCAAGGGAAGCCGCCGTTATGATCGCTCCCTCCTTAAGCCCCCGGGGCATATAAGAAAATTGAATCTCGTGCGCACCCGCCTCCAGGTCAATCCCCAGGAAGGTGTCAAACACAGGTCTTGTCCGGGCGGGAGATCCGTCCACAAGAACGGTCCACCCCTCATCATAGGGTATTGTGGTGAACAAGGTTCCCCGCTCCTCTGCCGTCACATTTCCCAAAAGACGGGTATCCGCAAAGGAGGCGATCTCCATGGGCTGCCGGCTCATCTCCTGATGCACCTCAATCAGGCCCTGGGGATTAAAGCGCCAGACCTCTGCCTGGAGGGTGGGACTTCCCTCATTTTCCGCCTCCATGCGGACCTCCTGGCCTTTCAGGATATATCCCAGCTCCAGGAA
This sequence comes from uncultured Enterocloster sp., assembly GCA_944384065.1. GTDB lineage: Bacteria > Bacillota > Clostridia > Lachnospirales > Lachnospiraceae > Enterocloster. Next base: position 25,937 of record CALWRY010000008.1, read on the forward strand.
ATACCCCCGCTCCACATTGTCAAAGCCCAGGCTCTTCTCCCCGATCACGGCGGAGACACTCTCCACCCGCTTGTTGGTCACATACACGTAGTACTCACCGGTTTCTTCCGCCGTAAAGGTCAGATTCCGCCCGTCAGTTATGCTCTCATTGGCTATGAGCACCTGCTCCGTCCCAAGAAGAGTACAGAGATCATTTTGCACAGAGGCCGGATTTTCTGAATCCAGGATCCAGTTCTCCTCCAGATCCCCGGGAAGCATAAAGCCAAGAGGCAGGGTATACAAATTTCTATAAAGCCACAGATCTCCGGAGCGCCCGGCCTGCTCCATAAGATCGCTCACCGGCTGCTGATCCGGATACAGGCGGTATTTCACGGAAAACAGGCTGTCCGCCAAGGGTGTGCTCCCTGTGATGCTGTATGCATTGGTGGAGCTTTCACATCCCAGATACCGGTAAAACTCTGACAGGGAGGCATTGGCCGTGGAGGAAAACAGGGAGGCGGAGGGAAAATGGATCCAGGCTCCGTCGTTTTTGGTGCGCTGATCCTCCTTCTCCACCCGGTAAAACTCCTCGTCCTCAATTCCTTCCACCAGCGCGCGCGCGTCCTCATTGTCGCTCACATAGGCGGTCCGGCTGGTGGTGGGCACGCTGGTCACCGCCATATTCACTGCCGCCTCGATGGAAACCACGGCCAGGGCGCCCAGCAGGACTGCGTCCAGGCTCCATTTCCCCTTTTTATAGAGGTAGAGGAGGCCCGTATACAGGGCCAGCAAAAGCAGAGCCGCATAGAACACGGAAAAATGGTACTGCTCCGGGTTGTCCACCAGCTTCTCCGCAAGGATCACAAATCCCCCCGCCGCCCAGAAGGCCAGCATCACATGCTTTAGCGGAACGCTGTCCAGAGATGCATAGGCCTTGTAGCACAGGGTCAGCATCAGGGCGATGTAGATGAAGGACTGGCGGCAGGGCAGGCTGTTGGGATAGTGGAAGCCATGCCAGATAAAATTCAGCATATTGGTGGAAAAGCTGGCGTAAAACATGAGGAGAAGCCCGCAGTACACTGCCTTTTCCCTTGCGCGGATTTTCCTGCTTCCTATATATAATAGGAAGAACATGAGAACCGCCACCCCGCAGTATATATTGGGCCAGTGATCCAGGCCGATCTCTGTCCCCACATTTCCTATATGGCGGGCAATCATGTCAAAGATGGAAAAATAGGAGGACAGCGTCTCCGGAAAATGGAACTCCCCGGAAGCCGTGGCCTGGAGGGCAAACACCGCTGGCAGGAAAACCGCCGCAGCCATGCCTCCGGCTAACAGCGAGTAGAGGGCAAAACGCCATGCCACGCCAAACCAGTTTCTCAGGCCCCGAGGAGGCGTGATGATCACCCGGGCAGCCACATATATCACCATAAACATGCACGTCATGATGGAGATGTAGTAGTTGGACAGAATGGAAAGCCCCAGAGCAACGCAGTAAACGCCGCCCCGCCTCTCCTCCACCAGGCGCTCCAGCCCCCAGAGCACTACAGGGAACAAAACAATGCAGTCCAGCCACATAATATTCCAGCTGTAGGCAGCCATATAGCCGCTGAGGGCATAAAAAATGCCGAACAGGCCAGATCCAAAATCCGTCCTCCTGCAGTGCTTCCTCAGATACCAGGTAAAACTCACTCCAGCCAGGGCGGTCTTTAACACAATAAGCCCGGTCATAAATTCGATCACCAGGCCCTGGGGGCACAAAAACAGCAGCCAATTCACCGGGCTTGCCAGGTAATAGGCATAGAGAGCGGAAAAATTCACGCCCAGGCCAATGTCCCAGGTGTAGAGAAGGCTTCCGCCATGGGTCAGTTTATTTTGAAACTCCGAAAAAAAGGGGGCGTACTGGTGGTACATGTCCGTGCGGAGAAAGCACTCCTCCCCCAGAGGAAAAATTCCCCTCTGAGCAAAGATAATCAGCATCACCGCTATGGGCACAAAAAACGCGGCCAACATGCCGTCCGACGGCTTTAAGATGCGAAGGCCTCCTGTTTCCCAAACCCAGAGGGGCCCTCTCCCGTCCGCCTCCTCCGGCTCCCCCTCTTCCTCCGGGGACGCCTCCTCTCTGCCCAGACCTCCTATGGCCTTGTCCGATCCTTCTCTGCCGTCTCCCTCCTGAATGACTTTTTCCCCGCTGCCTTCCTCTCTATGTGCCTTCAAGTCTTCTTCCTCCGTCAAAGCCTGACTGTCCTCAAAGGGCGGCTGGACAATCCTTAGGATCTCGTCCAGCTCCCTCTCAACCTGTTCAATCTCTCTGCGTTCCATCAACGGCCGTCCTCTTTTTAAATATCCACATTTTACTGAATATATAATTCAAAATCATATTGGCAAGGGAGGACATAAGCTTGCAGAACAGCTCAAAAATAAATCCCCTGTCTCCTCCCAGCCAAACCATCCCCACCATCAACAGCCAGGTGACCGCCCCGGAGAAAACGCGGGCCGCCACAAAGCTCCCCGCCTCCTTTGCTATGTGGACAGGCCGCACATCATAATTGCGGAACACAATCCACTTGTTCACCACATAGGCGAACAGCACCGCCGCAAGCCACGAAAAGGCCTGGGAAGCGCCTACCCCAAATCCCATCCTGCGGAAAAATCCATAGGACACAAAATCCACAGCTGTGGTCAAAAAACCGCAGATAACATAGCTGATTGTCTCATAATTCACACACTTGTCCCACAGCCTGCGAAGCATAGCGTCCTCCTGACTGCCGGCGTTCCGGCGCTTTTCTCTGTAACTATTCAGGACGGCGCCTCTTCTTGCCCGGCCACCGGCCGGACAAGAAGCATCGGATGTCCAGCCGATGTGAAAACAGGGGCAAAAGCATGCTTATAAGCAAGCTTAACTCCTGTTTTTGCCCCTGTTTTCCCGCCGTCCTGAACAGCTACCTTTTTATTATATGGTAGGGCTGAAAAAAAGTAAAGAACAATGCACGGCATTTTAGGAGGCCACAAATTCCTCTGCGCCCTCCGTATAGTAGATGTCCCCGTTCTCCGTCATAAAAATGCCGTAAATGCCTTCCATAGACTCGATCAGCAGGCTTCCCTCCTCCACACCCAGGGCAAAGCAGGCTGTGCTGAGTCCGTCCCCATCCACGGATCGGGGGGAAATGATGGTCACCTGAACCAGGCCGTTGTCGTATGGGTAGCCGGTCCGCGGATTCAGCAGATGGTGATAGTTGACCCCGTCCTGCTCAAAATGCCTCTCGTACACGCCGGAGGAGACCACGGAGAGATCCCTGATATTTAAGGTCTCCACAACCTCATTGCGCTCCGCAAAGGGCCGCTGAAGGCCAATCCGGAAGGGCTCTCCCTCCGGCCGCTCCCCCAGGCAGAGCACATTGCCCCCCAGATTGATGATGGCGCTCTCTACCCCTTCTTCTGTCAGATATGCTTTTAGCTCGTCCGCGATAAAGCCCTTGGCGATAGCCCCCAGATCCAGGGCCGTCTCATCGTCCGCAAAGGTCACCACGTTCCCCTCCACGGACACCTTCCGGTAATCCACCCGCTCCCTGGCCGCCCCAATCTCCTGCTCCGGCGGAACCTGCGGGTTCTCCGACGTGAAATTCCACAGGGAGCTTAGGGGCTCAATGGTAATATCGAACGCCCCCTCCGACAGGCGGCTGTACTCCAGCCCCTTTTCGATTACCTTTGCAGTCTTCTCCGACACCTGGAGGGAACGCTCCCCCGGGGCCCTGTGGTTCAGCTTATAAATCTCGCTTCCCTCCCTGGTCTTGCTGAGCATGTCTTCATACTGGGCGCAGAGCTTCAGGCAGCCGTCCAGGACCGCCTCATCCCCTCCCTCGTACAGGGAAATCGTCACAAAGGTATTCAACAAAAAAGACGACCTGCTGACAGGATCCGAAACCCGTTTCCCGCATCCTGCCAGACAAGCCGCGCTCAAAACTGCTGTAATTAAAATCATTCTTGTCCTTTTCATGCCTTACATTCTAGCACCGGCACCTGTAAAAGTCAATCACAGCCGCTCTAAAAGCCCTCGTTTCCCGAAAGCACCCGGGCAAGCTCGCTGTCCCCGTCCAGGATAATGGTCTTATTGTCCCCGGTGAGGGAAGCCTTTAAGGCATCCAGGGATCGCACATAATTGTAGAAGTCCGCCTTAGCCTCGTCATTGTAGGCTTCGCTCAGGATCTGCATGTACTGGGCCTCTCCTTCGGCCTTGATTTTCTCCGCCTCGGCGTTGGCCTTGGCCACTGTCTCCTTCACGGTCTTATCCGTCTCGTTCTTGATAAGGGAGGACTGGTACTCCCCGTCCGCCGTGTACTGGGCCGCAATGTTGTTCCGCTCCGAGATCATCCTCTGATACACTGCCTCCTTGTTGGAGTCCGGCAGATCTAACTTCTTTGTCTCCACCGCGTGGATGCGGATGCCGTAGGAATCCATGGCCGTACCAATGTTGTCTGTGATAACCTGGGCCAGCTCCCCGTCCCTTCCGGAAATAATATCCGATTGGTTGGTGGAGGAGAGCACATTTTTAATGGAATTGTAGACCACATTTCCCAGGCGGCCCTCCGCCTTCTCCCGGCTGGCGCTTAACGACGACAGGTACTTCACCGGATCCGTGATTTCCCAGATTACAAAAGAGTCCACCGTCATCACCTTCTTGTCCTTGGTGGTCACATCGCTGGGATAGAGATCCGCGATCATCTTGTACCGGGGGATCTTCTGCACCGTCTGGAGGAAGGGGATTTTGAGGGAGGGCCCTGCCGTATCCTCCACGCGCACCACCTTGCCGAACTGCACAATCAGGGAGTATTCCCGGGCGCTGGTCACTACCAGGGGATTGCACACGGCCGCTGCCGCAACCACCGCTATGAGAATTCCTATATTACGCAAAAATTTCACCAATGTCCGCATTCTTACCACCCCCTATTCCTGTGCCGGGCTGCCCGCCTGGACTGCGCTTCCCGTGCCGGCTGCCTGGGCCGAGTTTCCCGAGCGGGCTGCTCCGTCCGAACTTCCTCCGCCTGTGCCTGCCCCATTTCCTGTGAAGGAATCCAACGGCAGCAGCGTCTGGGTCCCATCCGATCCGTTGATAATTACCTTTAACCGGGGCAGAATATCCTCCATCGTCTCGTAGAACATCCGCTTCTTCGTAATCAGAGGATATTTCGCGTACTCCTCATACATATCATTGAACCGGGCGGCCTGTCCCTCAGCCTCGCTGATCCGCTGCTGGCGGTAGGCCTCCGCGTCCTTCGTCACCTTGTCCGCCTGGGCGTTGGCCGCCGGGAGCTGCTCAGACTCATACTTTCTGGCCTCATTGATCTTGGTGTCCATGCCCTGCTTGGCGTCCTCCACCGCTTTAAAGGCGTTGCTGACCTCCTCCGTAGGCGGCTCCGCGTCCTGGATCGTCACGTTGTAGATGCCCAGGCCGATGTCCTCCTTCTCCAGGCGCTCGGAGAGAAGGGTCTTCACCCGGGCCTGGATCTCGGATTTCCCTGTGGTGATCACCTCGTCCACGCCGTAAGATCCCACCGTATCCCGGATGTAGGACTGGGCCAGATTCTTCAGGATGGTGATATTATTCTCACTGTTCACATAGGCCCGGATGGGATCCACAATCTGGTACTCAATATAAAAATCCACATTCACAAAATTAAAATCCCGGGTAATCATCTCGGACTCCGAGGGCACGGTCACGGAATCCTCTGTGACCTGCTGGCCGCCGCTGCTGTCGTAGGAGGGCTCATAGCCGATGGGCATGCCCTTGATCTCCTTGGACATCTTATACACCTTCTGGATAAAGGGCAGCTTAAACTTAAGGCCCGAGGAAGTGACGCTGGAGGGGGAGCCAAAGGTGGTGATAACCGCCATCCCACTCTCCGACAGAATATAGAAGGAGTCCAGCCCCGCCACAAGAAGCACTGCCGCCGCAATTCCAATCCGTACCGGCCAGAGGATCCGCTTCACGCGCCGTTCCATCCCCTCCCGGTGATCCTGCGGGTCAACGCCGGGGGGTATCTCCTCCGCGTCCACCGTTGTCCTTCTCCCTTTCCGGGAAAACAGGTTCCATTTTCCATTTAACAGCCCCATATGTCTCTCCTTTTCCGTATTATCTGTCACCAGTGTATCACAAATATCTGCGGAGAGAAAGGGAAAAATAGAGGTCAGGCTTTCTTTACTGTGCGCCCAATCAGCAGCCCCTCCACGTACCGCATATAGGCCCCGATGGAAAACACCAGAAAAACCTCCAAAAAAGTAGTGATGAATCCCGCCTGAAACAGCATGAGAAGCGTCGTCCCCAGCACCAGCCAGAAAAGGAACCAGGCCCGCTTAAACCGGGGCCGGTCCCGCTGGCTTACAAAGTGAAGAAAACAGGCCAGACCCGCCGCAAAGAGAATGGGAGAAAAAAAGGCAAACAGCACGTGAAAAGCCGCGCCCACCGGATGGGAGTCCGGCACATAGGGAATGGCCACCGCCAGCAATAGGAAGCATACGGCCAGGCGAACGAGCCCCCGTCCCCAGGCCCTGCGGTAACGCCCCAGGCGGAAGAGATGGCCTGCGTAGAGGCCAAAATAGCCCCCCAGGAATGCCCCCCACACTGCGAACGCCAGCCGGCTCCCGGAAAGGCTGCACTCCGCCGACAGATTCGTTCCGGTCCAGCTGCCCGTGGAGGCCAGAAGCAGGGTAGAGCCCGGTATCAGAAAAAAGGTAAATACATCATATTTTCCCAAAAACCGCTCTGTCTTTTGCTTCATTCCTCTGCTCCTCCCCGGCTTTCCCGTCATAACAACAAAAACAGGGAACCGTTTCCTCCCTATATTTAATAGAAGAAACTGTTCCCTGTCAGTATTTGATGCAGAAGATATTTTTACACTTGAAGCTTTTTCCTGCTGCCGGGCGATTACTCAAGCCCCTTTAAAAGCTTCTCCACGCTCACCAGCTTCACGCACAGGGCGAAGAGCTCCATCGCTGTGATCAGATCCGACAGCGGCGGATACGTGGGGGCGATGCGGATGTTGCTGTCGTGGGGATCCTTTCCGTAGGGATAGGTGGCCCCCGCGGGGGTCATAACCAGGCCAGCCTTCTTGCAGCGGGCCACAATGTCCTTTGCGCAGCCCTCAAGGGAGTCAAAGGAGATAAAATATCCGCCCTTGGGATTGGTCCAGGATCCGATGCCCAGTCCTCCCAGCTCCCGCTCCAGAATCTGCTCCACCGCCTCAAACTTGGGGCGGATGATGTCCGCATGCTTGCGCATATGCTCCACCATGCCGTGGATATCCCCGAAGAAGCGCACATGGCGCAGCTGGTTCACTTTGTCGTGGCCAATGGTCTGGTTCTTTAACTGGGCCTTGATGTCCTCCAGATTATTGGGGGATGCGGCAATGCAGGCGATTCCCGAGCCGGGGAAGCTTACCTTGGAGGTGGAGGCGAACTTGTAAACCAGATCCATATTGCCGGCCCGCTTGCACTCCGCCAGAATCTCAATCAGGTGATCCTGGTCGTGGTCGTAGAGGTGATGAACACCGTAGGCATTGTCCCAGTAAATGCGGAAATCCGGAGCCGCCGGGGAAAGTCTGGCAAAACGGCGCACCGTCTCATCGGAGTAGGAATATCCCTGGGGATTGGAATACTTGGGCACACACCAGATTCCCTTGATGGCATCGTCGGAGGCCACCAGCTTCTCCACCATATCCATATCCGGGCCTTCCGGGGTCATAGGCACATTGATCATCTCGATGCCGAAATACTCTGTAACCGCAAAATGCCGGTCATATCCGGGAACAGGGCACAAAAACTTCACCTTGTCCAGCTTGCACCAGGGGGTATTTCCCATAATTCCGTGGGTCATGGCGCGGGAAATCGTATCGTACATCACGTTCAGGCTGGAATTGCCGTAGATAATAATGGAAGAGGGATTCACCTCCATCATATCTCCCAGAAGCTCCTTGGCCTCGTCAATTCCCGTAAGGCAGCCATAGTTGCGGCAGTCTGTGCCGTCCTCGCAGGTCAGGTCATCGTTGCTGCTGAGCACGTCCATCATTCCCATGGACAGATCCAGCTGATCCACGCTGGGCTTTCCTCTGGACATATCCAGCTTCAGATCCTTTCCCTGAAAATCCCTGTACTTTGCCTTCAGCTCCTTGCGCAGGGCCAAAAGCTCCTCCCTCGTCATCTCCTCGTATGGCTTCATCGTCTCCACCTTTGTCATCCTTCCCTTCTGTCAAAAATATAGAACCGTTCCGGCAGCAGGCCTGCCCCCGGGGCGCCTGTTCCTCCTGCCCGGCTGTGTGTTTGTGCTTCAAAGACAAATGTCTGTCTCAGATTAACACTTTCACGCATTGAGAAAAGCATACACCAAAGTTTTCAATCCGTCAAGTCTGTTTTTCAAGATGCTTTCACTGGGAAAGCCGCTCCCTCCACAGCCGGTTCACCGCCGCCGGATCCGCCTTTCCCTTCATGGCCCGCATGGTCTGTCCCACCAAAAAGCCCATGGCCCGTTCCTTTCCGCCCTTGTAATCCGCCACGGACTGAGGATTTGCCTCATAGATCTCCTCGATTACTCCTTTTAGCGTGTCCTCGTCGCTCACCACCCCAAGGCCCTTCTCCTTCACATAACCTTCCGGATCCACGTCCCGGGCGAAAATTTCTTCAAATACGGTTTTCGCCACCGTGCGGTTGATGGCTCCCCTCTCCACCATTTGGATAAGCCCTGCCAGGTGAGCCGGGGAAAAGTGCATCTCCTCCGCGTCCATCTCCCCCTCCTTTAACAGGCGCATGGCCTCTACCATGAGCCAGTTGGAGGCTTCCTTGGGCCGTCCGCAGAGCGCCACCGTCTCCTCGAACACATCCGCCATATGCTTGGAGCTTGTGAGCAGCCCCGCGTCGTAGGCCGGGAGGCCGAACTCTGACTGGTAGCGGGCCATTTTCTCCGTGCGCATCTCCGGCTGGCGGGCCTTCACCTTCTCAATCCAGGCATCGCTTATGACCACCGGCGGCAGATCCGGATCCGGAAAATACCGGTAATCCTGGGCGTCCTCCTTGGAGCGCATGGCCTTCGAGCTCTCCTTATTGTCGTCCCAGCGCCTTGTCTCCTGTATGACCTTTTTTCCCTCCTCCAGAAGCTCAATCTGGCGGGCCCGCTCCCCCTCGATGGCCCTGGCAATGGCCTTGAAGGAGTTTAAGTTTTTCATCTCCGTCCGGGTGCCCAGGGCGCTGCTCCCCGCTTCCCGCACGGACAGGTTCACGTCCGCCCGCATGGATCCTTCCTGGAGCTTGCAGTCCGAAGCCCCCAGGTACTGGATCATCAGCCGAAGCTTCTCCAGGTAGGCGATGACCTCCTCGGCGCTTCTCATATCCGGCTCGGACACGATCTCGATTAGCGGCACGCCGCTGCGGTTGTAGTCCACCAGGGAGCAGTCCTCCCACTCGTCATGGATCAGCTTGCCCGCGTCCTCCTCCATGTGAATCTCGTGGATGCCCACCCGCTTCTTTGTGCCGGACGGGGTCTCAATCTCCACCCAGCCGTCATGGCAGATGGGAAGGTAGAGCTGGGAAATCTGGTAGTTCTGGGGATTGTCCGGATAAAAATAATTTTTCCTGTCAAACTTGCAGTATTGGTTGATCCGGCAGTTTGCCGCCAGTCCCACCGCCAGGGCGTATTCCACCACCTGCCGGTTCAGGACCGGCAGGGATCCAGGCATTCCCGTACACACCGGGCAGGTGTGGGTGTTGGGCGCGCCCCCAAACTGCGTGGAGCAGCCGCAGAAAATTTTCGTCTTTGTGGCCAGCTCCACATGAACCTCCAGACCGATCACGGTCTCATACTGTCTGCTCATCGCGCACGCTCCTTTCCTCTGTCTGAACCTCGGGCTTTCTGCATGCCGCCCGAGCCAGCTCTGGCTTCTCAAAAGCGCCGGTTTTCTCAAAGGCATAGGCGGCCCGGAGAATCTTTTTCTCCTGGAAGCAGTCTCCGATAAGCTGGAAGCCAATGGGAAGTCCTTCCCTATCCATCCCGCAGGGCAGGCTCACCGCAGGAAGCCCCGCCAGGTTCACGGAGATGGTGTAGATGTCTCCCAGGTACATCTTCAAGGGATCCGTCAGGGACTCCCCCAGCCGGGGAGCCGTTGTGGGGGCCGCCGGCGCCAGGATACAGTCATATTTGGCGAAGGCCCTGTCAAACTCCCTCTTGATCAGCGCCTTGGTCCGCAGGGCCTTCAGATAGTAGGCGTCATAGTAGCCGGAGCTGAGCACAAAGGATCCCAGCATGATCCGCCGCTTCACCTCCGCGCCAAAGCCCTGGGAGCGCGTCTTCTTGTACATGTCGTGAAGGCCCTCATAGTCCTGAGCCCGGAAGCCGTATTTTACCCCGTCAAACCGCGAGAGATTGGAGCTGGCCTCTGCGGAGGCGATCACATAGTAGGCCGGGATGGCGTAGTCCACCAGCCCCAGATCAAATTCCTCCACCTGGGCCCCCGCATCGCGAAGGGCCTGGGCCGCGCCCAGCACTGCCCGGGACACCTCCGGATCCAACCCCTGACCAAAGTATCCGGAGGGGATGCCGATGCGCATCCCCCGCACATCCTCCGTGAGGGCAGAGGTAAAATCCCTGTCCTGCCGCTCCAGGGAGGTGCTGTCCTTGACGTCACGCCCTGCAATGATCTCCAGAATGGCTGCGCAGTCCGCCGTGTCCCTGGCGATGGGTCCCACCTGATCCAGGGAGGAGGCGTAGGCGATGAGGCCGTATCGGGACACGGTTCCGTAGGTGGGTTTTATTCCTGTAACCCCGCAGAAAGCGCTGGGCTGGCGGATGGATCCGCCGGTGTCGGATCCCAGGGCGTAAAAGCATTCCCCGGCCGCCACCGCAGCGCAGGAGCCCCCCGAGGATCCCCCCGGCACGCGGTCTGTGTTCCATGGATTTTTCGTGGGGCCAAAGGCGGATGTCTCCGTGGTGCTGCCCATGGCAAACTCATCCATATTTGTCTTTCCAAGCACCACCGCCCCGGCCTGCTTTAAGGCCTCCACCGCCCGGGCCGTGTAGGTGGGTACAAAATGCTCCAGCATCCGGGAACTGCAGGTGGTCCGAAGCCCTTCTGTGCAGAGGTTGTCCTTGATGGCCACAGGCACCCCGGCCAGAGGTCCTGCTGCCCGCCCCGCCTCAATCTCTGCCTGTACCTGCCGGGCCTGGGCCATGGCACCCTCCTCGTCTACGGTCACAAAGGCGTGAAGCTCCGGCTCCGCCTCCCGTATCCGGCGGATGGCTGCCTGGGCCGCTTCCGGGGCCGTCACCTGGCCCCCCCGTATCTGCTTTCCCAGCGCAAGGGCTGTCAAATCCAGTAAATCCATTTCTCCCCACCTCCTATTCTATGGTCTTGGGCACCATGTAGGTCCCGTCCTTCTTCTGCGGCGCGTTTGCCAGCATATGTTCCCGGTCGTCCCCATTTTCCACCACGTCCTCACGGAATACGTTGTTCACGGGAAAAATGTGGGACATGGGCTCCACCCCTGAGGTATCCAGCTCATTTAACCTGTCAATATAATCCAGCATCCGGCTCATATCCTTTTTTGCCTCCTCCTTCTCCTGGGGAGACAGGCTAAGCTTTGCAAGGATGCCTACGTACTCGATGGTTTCATCATTTATAACATTTGCCATAGGGTTGTCCTCTTTCCTTTCCTGCTCTTGTCCTTGCTATCGTCTGGCTTTGGCCTGGAATCCGGCCTGCCGATCCGGCTGCGTCATGGCTCCAGCCGGGTCACATCTCTGGGAAACAGGGCGGCCTCCCGCACGTTCTGCTCGTCCAGAAGGCGCATGGTCAGCCGTTCCAGCCCGATGCCTAGGCCCCCGTGGGGCGGCATCCCGTATTTGAAAATCATCAGATAGGAGGCGATATCCTCCGGATCCATTCCACGTTTTTCCATCTTGGCCAGGATCTCCCGGTAATCGTGGATGCGCTGGCCGCCGGTGGTTACTTCCAGCCCCCGAAAGAGCAGGTCAAAGCTCAGGGTAAACCTGGGATCCGCCGGGTCGTCCATGGCGTAGAAGGGACGCTTTTTCGAGGGGTAATGGGTGATGAACACGAAATCGCTCCCGTATTCCTCCTTAAAATACCGGCCAATCAAAAGCTCCTCCTCTGGCTCCAGGTCGTAGGGGTTGCGGATCCTGCGGCCGTATTTCTCCGCAGCCAGCCTCTTGGCCTCATCGAAGCGGACCGCAGGAATCCGGCTCACATCCGGCAGGACAACGCCCAGCATGGCCAGCTCCTTTTGGTAATCCCGCGCCAAAAGCCCCATCACATATTGGAGCATCCCGGTCTCCATGGCCATCACATCCCCGAAGCCGTCGATGTAGCCCATCTCGAAGTCCAGGCTGGTGTACTCGTTTAGATGCCGGGTGGTGTTGTGCTTCTCCGCCCGGAACACAGGCGCTGTCTCGAACACTCGGTCATAGACCCCCACCATGGTCTGCTTGTAAAACTGGGGGCTCTGCCCCAGCTCTGCCTTCTTGCCGAAGTAGTCCAGCTTGAATACATTGGATCCGCCCTCCGCCCCCCGCGCCACGATCTTGGGGGTGTGGATCTCCGTAAATCCCTGGCTGAACAGATACTCCCGAAAGCCCCGGACAATGCCCTCCTGAATCTTGAATTTCGCCCGCTCACGGACATTGCGCAGGGAAATGGGCCGCAGGGCCAGCTTTGTCTCCAGAGAAGTGTTTAGCTTCCACTTGCTCACCGGAAGCGGCAGAGGCTCGGCCGGACTTGCCAGGATCCGCAGAGACTCCAGGCGGATTTCAAAGCCCTGAGGCGCCCGCTCCTCGGCATGAAGCTTCCCTGAAGCCTCCACTGCGCACTCCTCCCGAAGGCTGCGGATATCAAAATCCGTCTTTCCCTCCTCATACACGCACTGCACCAGGCCCTCCGCCTTTCTGAGAATCACAAAGGCCACCTCGCCCATGTTCCGGATGGCATGGACGGCCCCGTTTACACGCACGGCCTGCCCTTCGCCGCCGCCCCGGATCAGTTTCTCCATCGCCCGAATGCCCATCACTTCTTGTTTCTTCACGCCATCCACAAATTCCATAACTTTTTCCTCCTTTTGGTCCTCTGTTTGGAACTGCTTCCGGGATGCTGCGGCTTATTGACTGGGGAAATAAAAAACGCCCCGGAACACAGTTACTGTATTCCGGGACGGGAGTCTTTGTTTCCACCTGGAGCCTGCCTTTTTTGCACCGGCGCTTATCCCTGTCATAAAGCGCCGCCCTCCCTTTGGAAGGACTGGCCTATGGGTGAATGAGAATTCCCGCGGTACCACCCGCATTGAGGACGCCGGGATCATGCGTTCCGCACAGATACCTGCCATATCCGCAGATACTGTCCTGCATTTACCGGATCTTCCTCCACTCTCCGCACGTAACGTATGCCTACGGATATACCTACTGCCGGTTTCAACCGCTTCAGTATACCAGCTCCGGAGTGTTCCCTTCGCCCAGTCCTGCCCGGCGGCGCTCTCAGTCGGTGACGCCCCCTTCCTGTCACATTTCTCAGGCAAGAGTCTCCTTCATAGCTGTTGGGATATGCACAGCCGTTTGGGACGGCTGCAAATATATTTTATAAAATAATACAGGTTGGCAAAGATGTCAAGACTAAATTTTTTTAGCTGCGGCCGCAAATGGCAAGCACAGCGGGAAACTCTCTGTTTTCCCGCACGCAAAATTGTGGTAAAATAATTGCAGCCAACATAGTTATACAGGTGAAGGATATGGCAAAACATGAATTTGGAATTATGGATACAGCACCCATACCGGAACAAACATATAACAATTATGAACCGGAAAAGTATCATTGTATTTCTGTGGAGGACAAGGATATAGAACCATTGCTGAAAGACTTTTCGGAAATCTTGTGTTACTGGCATTCGTTAAAAAGAGAGGAATATGGATTGGCGTATTGCGGAATTTCCATTATCCCTCCGCAGTCTTTGAAAAATTTTATTTCTATCATTGATAATAAAACGCAGTTCCATGAATTAAGAGATTTATTGCAAAAAGCACTCCAAGAGAATAAATTTGTAATTCATTTTGGAATCTGAGAATATAAACACCCTCCCCATCCCACAGAAGGAAAGGAAACGATTGAATAATGAAAATAACCGAAGTCCAAAATCAAAATCGAACGCCCGATCTAATCAGCCGCCTGCTGACGGTATGGGAAGCTTCCGTAAGGGCGACCCACCTGTTTTTGTCGGACGTCGAAATCAAACGTATCAAGGAATACGTGCCCCAGGCGTTAAACGGAATTGCCCATTTGATCATTGCAGAAGACGGCGCGGGCCGCCCCGTGGCCTTTATGGGGGTTGAAAACGGTACGCTGGAAATGCTGTTCATCTCCCCGGAGGAGCGCAAAAAGGGGTTAGGCAGACGTCTAATCCAGTACGGAATTGAAAACTATTCCGTTGAACGGCTGGCCGTCAATGAACAGAACCCGCAGGCAAAAGGATTTTATGAGCACATGGGCTTCCGGGTCTATAAACGGACGGACTTGGATGAGCAGGGAAATCCCTACCCGCTTTTGTACATGCGCCTTTCCGGCGCGAAGGCCTGATTTAAAACCACATCTTCGGCAGATACGCCCGCGTCCCCTCCAGCATGCCGTCAATCAGCGCTTTCACCTGCTCCTTGGTACAGCCTTTCCCTTTCACCAGGGGGTCTGCCATAAAGGCCTCTAAAACCAGCGCCCGATCCCCGGTGAGGGCTGCCTTTAAAATCCGCTCATGGTTCTCCACATGGGGCATTACAAGGGCCCGCACCGCCTCGGGAAGGGCGCCGGCCTGGATGGGCCGGATGGCGTCCCGCTCAAAGAGGGCGTTTGTCTCCACCACAGCCTCCCTGGGAAGATTGGGAATCTGCCCTGCAGTGTTGGGAATGTTCACATTGCTCACCAGCCGCCCAAGGCCGCACAGGGCTTTGATGAGGAGAATCCCCTCCTCGCCGGTGGGCGCAGGCAAAGGAGTCGTTGGCCCAGTTTCTGTCCCGTTCTTCAAACCCTTCTTCGAAATGAGCGTCCACATACTCCCGGTAAATGGGGAACAGATCCATGCCCTTATAGGAAGCATAGTCAAACCATGTGAAATGATTGATGCCCAGCACATTTACATAGATATCCCTCCGGTCAATGCCGGATATCCCCTTTGTTTTCTCAAGGATCCCCTTCAACACCTTCTGGGTGCCGAACACCTCGTGGCAGCAGCCGAAAGCCTTGATTTCGGGAAATTCATGGTACAGGGTTTTCACGCACAGGGACATGGGGTTTGTGTAATTGATGACCCAGGCCTTAGGGGAAAATTCCCGGATGGCCCGGGCGATCTCCGCAAACATGGGCACGGTGCGCAGCCCCCGCATCATCCCGCCGGGACCCGCCGTGTCTCCCACGGACTGATAAATCCCCAGCCGTTCCGGCATATGCACGTCCACCGCCATCTCGTCAAAGGTGCCCGGAAGAATGGATATCACCACAAAATCCGCCCCTGTCAGGGCCTCCCTGAGAGAGTCTGCCGTGTCGTAATGCCATTTTCCCACTGCGTCCGGACGGGAGGACAGGCGGTTCCCGATGGATTCATTTGCCCGCGCCGCCTCCCGGTCAATGTCGTACAGGCGGATGCGCCCGCTCATAGACGGCTCCAGGGCCAAATCCGTCATAAACGTCCACGCCCATCCCCGGGATCCTCCCCCGATGTAGGCAATCTGCACGTCCTTTGCGCTTCCCTCCAAGTATTTCATCTTAATCCGCTCCTTTCCCTTCCTTCCACGCCTTCACACGCGCAAGCTTCTCCCTGGCCGCGTCCTCCGCCCCCTCCGCAGTGGGATGATAATACTCCTTCCCCGCCAGGGAATCGGGCAGGCACTGCATCCGGGCCATTTTTTCCTCTGTGTCGTGAGCGTAGACATAGCCCTCCCCGTAGTGCAGATCCGCCATCAGGGACGTGGGGGCATTGCGGATGTTTAAGGGCACCGGCTCCGCCAGCATGTTCTGGGCGTCGGCCTTGGCCGTCTCGTAAGCCACGTAGGCGGAGTTGGACTTGGGCGCCATAGAGAGGTAGATAACCGCATGGCTCAAGTGCACATTGCACTCCGGCATTCCCAAAAAATGGCAGGCCTGGTAGGCGGCCACGGCCAGAGGGAGGGCCTGGCTGTCCGCCATTCCCACGTCCTCGCTGGCAAAACGGATCAGACGCCTCGCCACGTACAGGGGATCCTCCCCCGCCTCCAGCATCCGGGCCAGCCAGTACACCGCCGCGTCCGGATCGGTGTTGCGCATGGACTTGTGGAGGGCGGAGATCAGATTGTAGTGCTCCTCCCCCTGCTTGTCGTAGAGCAGGCTCTTTTTCCCGATGCACTGGGCCAGCGTTTCTTTCGTGACCCGGGTTTTCTGGGCATCCATCTCCCCGTTGGTCACTGCCATTTCCAGGACGTTTAAGGCCCGCCTGGCATCCCCGTCGGCAAAGGACGCGATTGCCTCCAGCGTCCCCTCCTCCATCTCCACATGCAGGTATCCCAGCCCCTTGGGGCTTTTTAAGGCCCGCGCAAGGAGCGTCCCGATGTCCGCCTCCCCAAGCCCCCGAAGGACAAACACACGGCATCGGGACAAGAGAGCCCCGTTAATCTCAAAGGACGGATTCTCCGTGGTGGCCCCGATGAGGATGATGCTCCCCTTCTCCACATAGGGCAGAAAGGCGTCCTGCTGGGCCTTGTTGAAGCGGTGGATCTCGTCCACAAAGACCAGGGTGCGCACGCCCATCCGGCGGCTCGCCTCCGCCTGGGCCATGACCTCCTTGATTTCCTTGATGCCGCTGGTCACCGCGCTGAAATTCACAAATTGGGCATGGGTCCGGTGGGCGATGATCCCCGCCAGGGTGGTCTTTCCCACCCCCGGCGGTCCCCAGAAAATCATGGAGGTGATCCGATCCTGCTCAATGAGCTGGCGCAGGACCTTCCCCTTTCCCAAAAGGTGCTCCTGCCCCACAAATTCGTCCAAATCCTCCGGCCGCATCCGGCTGGCCAGAGGCGTATATGCCTCCTGAGAATCAAAAAGCGAAAGCTGTTCCATCACGCCCTCCTTCTGCTGCGGGCCTCCCGCCGCCCTGCTTGGCACGGCGGCCTTCTTCCGGCCTGTTGGCCCGGCGGCCTCCCCCGCGTCTCCGCCGCCTGCAAGGGCTGTATCAGTCCCCCGCCGCCTGGTCAAGATACTCTAAAATCTCCCCGGCATTGGTGTCCGGCTTCACCTTGGGATACACTTTCTCAATCATTCCATCCTCATCAATGATGTAGGTTGCGCGCACCACTCCCATGCTCACCTTGCCGTAGAGCTTCTTTTCCTTCCACACGTCGTAGGCCTGGATGGCCGTAAGCTCCGGATCCGATACCAGGGTAAACGGCAGATTGTATTTGTCCGCAAATTTTCTGTGGGAGGCCTCGCTGTCCCGGCTGACGCCGATTACCGCCACGCCTCTCTCCTGAAATCCCGCGTAAGCTCCGGCAAAGGCGCAGGCCTCCTTCGTACACCCAGGCGTATTGTCCTTTGGATAAAAATACAGAACCACCTTTTTCCCTCTGTAATCCGACAGCCGTACCTCGTTTCCATCCTTGTCCCGCAGTGTAAAATCCGGGGCTTTTGCTCCTGCTTCTAACATTTGTTTATCCTCCTTCTTTCGCCTCTTAAGCTCACGTACCCAGCGCCTCCCGCACGCAGGCCAGAAACCGCTCCCCATATTTCTCATATTTAAATTCGCCCACGCCGGACACGGACAGCATTTCCGCCCGGGTCCTGGGCTTCACAATGCACATGTGGGTCAGCGTTTTATCGGAAAATACAATGTAGGGCGGCACTTTCTCCTCCCTGGCGATCTCCATGCGCAGAGCCCGCAGCTTCTCAAAGAGGCTCTCCTCCCCGGCTCCGAAGCTCTGCTCTCCGGAAAGTCCCCTGCGGCCCCGCTTTTTCGCGGCTGCACCGCCGGACTTCTCCTCCCGCTCCGTCTCCTTCGCCAGCTTCATCCTCACGGTCTGCCCGTCCCGCAGCACCTTCGCGGAATCCGGCGTGAGCTTCACAATGGCGTACTCATCCGCGGTTACCGCCAGATACCCTGCGAACTGAAGGTGATTCATCACCTGGCGCAGACGGTAGATTGGCACCTTCGCCAGCTTTCCGTAGGAAACGTTCTGATCCATACGGTAATTCCGTATCTTTGCCGTATTTGCTCCGTGAACCGTGTCCAAAATAACGTTTACTCCGTAGCGCTGGCGGCAGTCCGCCACGCATTCCAGAATTGCCCGCGCTGTTTCCGTCACATCCGTCTCCTCAAACTGGGTCAGGCAATTGGCACAGTTTCCGCAATAGCTCTCCCCGTATTCTCCGAAGTAGCGGAGTATGTAGGCCCGCAGGCAGTCATTGGTAAAGCAGTAAAACGTCATCTTCCGCAGCCGTTCCTCATCCCTCTCCTTTATGAGACGACGCATCGCCGGATCCATCTCTGCATCCTCCGGCCCGCGCTCAATAAAAAAACGGTTGGTAATCACATCCTGGCCGCTGTAATACAGAATGCACTCCGCAGGCTCCCCGTCCCTCCCGGCCCGGCCCGCCTCCTGGTAGTAGGCCTCCAGGTTCTTTGGCATCCCGCAGTGGAGCACAAAGCGGACATTGGACTTGTCTATGCCCATGCCGAAGGCATTGGTAGCCACCATCACAGGGGCACGGTCATAGATGAAATCCTCCTGATTTTTCTTCCGCTCCTCGTCCGGCAGACCTGCGTGGTAGCGGGTGGCGGGAAAGCCATCCCGTATCAGGCTCTGGCAGACCTCCTCCACATTTTTCCGGGTCAGGCAGTAGATAATCCCGCTCTGCCCCGGGTGGGCCTCCAGGTATGTGCGGATGGCCTGATACCGGTCCTTCGGCGTCTGCACCGCGAAGAACAGGTTCCCCCGGTCAAAGCCCGTAGTGACCACCGTGGGGTTCTGGAGCTCCAGCATATCCAGGATATCATCCCGCACCTCCCGGGTGGCCGTGGCCGTGAAGGCGCTGACCACCGGACGCCGGGGCAGCCCCCGCACAAACTCCGTGATCCGCAGGTAGCTGGGCCGGAAATCCTGACCCCACTGGGAGATGCAGTGGGCCTCGTCCACCGCCACCATAGCGATTTTCACGCTCCCGGCAAAGTCCAAAAACTCCGGCGTCATCAGCCGCTCCGGGGCCACGTAGATGATGGGATAGCGGCCCTGCCTGGCATATTCCAGGGCCTTTCGGTACTGGACCGGCGTCAGGGAGCTGTTGAGATAGGCGGCGTGAATTCCCGCTGCGTTTAAGCTTCCCACCTGGTCCTTCATCAGGGAAATGAGGGGTGAAACCACCAGGGTAATCCCCTCAAACAGCAGGGCGGGAATCTGATAGCACAGGGACTTTCCCGCCCCCGTGGGCATGATTCCCAGTGTGTCCCGCCCCCCTAGAATGCTGTCAATCAGCTGCTCCTGCGCGCCGCGGAAGGTCTCATAGCCGAAGTGTTTTTTTAAGATTTGGTATTTGTCCATTGAAGCCATCCTGTCTTTTCTGTACATTGTTTTATTATTGTAGCACAGGCCCCCTCTTCCGCCTAGGCCGCGGCATCAAGCCGGAAATCAAGCTGTCCACCGCGTCATCACGAATTCTTTTTGAACATTTCGTGCTCCGTCCCCGCATACACTGTATAAATCCCGCGAATCAGGGAGCTGCCATGAACACCTACGAATCATTTTTCCGCTCTGCCTTTCGGCTTCTCTTTGTCTGCCTGGTTCTCCTTCTCTCCTTCTGGGTCGGCTACGGCGCGGCCTGGGCCCTGGACAGGGCCCGCCAGTATGGAAGCTTTCACCCCGAGCTTGACGGCGGGTTTCTTCCGAGCGCTGGCGAAGCCGGCGAACCGCATCCGGGCAATGACGGCGGCGGGTATCTCCCGGCCTCAGGCCCCTCCGGGGACAGCTGGGGCTTAAGCTTTCCGTCTCCGGGATCGCCCCCTGTGGGAAATGCCACGGCTGAGGAGCTGCGGGAGTACAACGCCTACTACACCGCACCCACCGAGGAGAAGGTTATCTATCTGACCTTTGACGCCGGCTATGAAAATGGCAGCACCCCTGCCATCCTGGACGCCCTGAAAAAGCACAATGCCCCCGCCGCCTTCTTCTTAGTTGGAAATTACCTGGAAACCAGCCCTGACCTGGTAAAACGTATGATTTCTGAGGGCCACATTGTGGGAAACCACACCTTCCATCACCCGGATATGGCGAAAATTGCCTCCCGTGAAGCATTCGAAAAGGAGCTTGGGGACCTGGAAGCCCTCTGCCAGGAGGTCACAGGGCAGCCCATGAAAAAATACTACCGTCCTCCCCAGGGCCGCTACAGTGAAAGCAATCTGCAGATGGCCCGGGACATGGGATATACCACATTTTTCTGGAGTCTGGCCTATGTGGACTGGTACGAGGACCGGCAGCCCTCCAAGGAGGAAGCCTTTGAAAAACTTTTGGGGCGCATCCACCCGGGAGCCATCGTCCTGCTCCACAGCACATCAAAGACCAACGGGGAAATCCTGGATGAGCTGCTGACCCGCTGGGAGGAGATGGGGTACCGGTTTGGGAGTCTGGATGAATTCGCCTAAAACCCTTCCGGCAGGCCTATTCTTTGTATGCCGCCTCCATCTCCTGAATCCGCCGGTACAGCTCCTCATTCACCGGCACGGGAATCCCCGCCGCCCGGGCCCTGCGCACCACGGTTCCCGCAAAGAGCTCTACCTCCGAGGGCCGTTTTAACAGGCCGTCCTGGCGCATGGAGGGCATTCCCTTAGGATCCAGGGAATCAATCAGGGCCACGTAATCCGCAAGATCCTTTTCCGTTACGGAAATTCCCTCCCGTTTTGCCAGCGCAAGGACCTCCCCCATAGCTGCCGTCATCATATCCCGGGCAGGTCCCGGCTTTTGAACGGTTCCGTAAGTCCCTTCCGTCACCATAACCGTCTGATTCACGCCCACGTTCAGCATCCATTTGCCCCAGAGACGTGCCAGGACGTCCTTCTCCCTGGTATAGGGAAGCCCGATTCTGTCAAAAAGCGCAGTCACAGCCTCCAGCATGGGGGCTTTTTCCCTTTCCTCCGGGCGGATTCCCAGGCAAATCTGCCCTATATGGCTGTACTCCAGGTCATTTCCCAGCTTCACAGCGTCCATGCCCTGGGCCACGCAGGTGAGCACATGCTCCCGGCCCAGAGACCGGCCAATAATCTCCTCGCTGGAAATTCCATTGAGAACCGACAGAATAATGGTATCCTCCCCCACATGGCCCTTTGCGGCCAAGGCAACGGCATCGTCCAGAGCAGTGGCCTTCACGGCAAAAATCAGCAAATCCGCCGGCTTCCCCTCTGAGTCCCCTGACAGAGCGGCTGACGATCCCTCCGTCAATGCCCCGGCAGGAGCTGTTTTTTCCGCCTGGGACACAGGCGCGTCCCCGTTCAGCACCCGGAAAGGGCAGGGACGTCCATTGCAGGAAACCTGGCGGCCCTGATACCGCTCAAACCGCTCCCCGTCCACCAGAAATGCCACCTTGTCCCAGCCTAAGGCTCTCCCGAAAAAATCTCCGTAAAGAATTCCCAGCGCTCCCATTCCAATAATAGAAATCCGTTCAATCTCCCGCATTCCGTCTCTTCCTCCGCGTGCAAATCAGAAAAATACCGTTGTCTCGGAGAGCTCCTTCCGTTTCGGCATCTGGGGCTCTGCCGCCCCGTATCCCAGGGCGATCACCGCCGCAATCTGCTGGTCCTCCGGAATATGCAGAAGCTCCCGAAGCTTCTCCCCGTCCCGGATGCCCATGATCAGCGTATCCAGCCCCAGCTCCCTGGCCTTCAGCACCAAATTCTCATTGTGCAGGCCCAGGTCATAGGCTCCCCATTCATCTCCCAGCTCATTGACCGCATTTCCCAGATTGTCAAAGCCGGACCGGCCCTTCACAAAGGCCGTGACAATGAGCACCGGCGCGTTCTGACTGTTTTTCCGGTTGAATTCCGGCAGGCAGGTCTCCCGCACCTGCTTGGCCAAGGGCTGGGACATCACCACGTAGCTGCGGGCTGTCTGGGAATTTTTCCAGGACGGCGCCATCGAGTCCGCCCGCAAAATTTCCTCCACTGTCTCCCTGCTGACGCTCCTTCCCGCCTCGTAGGCCCGAAGGCTTCTTCTCTCTTCCAATACCTTGTTAAATTCCATACGTTCCTCCTCCTTTTTCCCTAAAAATCCCGCCTCCAGCAGGCTTTCTAACGAATCTCTATGCCCCATTCTGCAAGCTGCTCTTCTGCCTCTGCAAGGCGGCTGTAAAACAGCGGATAAAACTCCCCCTCATAGGGAGTCATATAAAAGCGCTCGAGCACCGCCATGCAGACCTTTTTTGACAATGCCTGGTCCCTCCTTCTGCCCAGGCATTCTCCGGTGTCCTTTAAAAAATAGTGCCAGCGGGCGGCAAATTCCTCGTAGGCCTTAACATCCGGGGTGTCAATCCAACGGCTGACCTTGACCTTGGTACGGTTTTTCCTGGGGCACTCGTGTATCTGAAGAAAATACCGAAAGCTTCGGTTCTCATAAAGCCTTCCCAGCGGAAACAGCCGGCAGAATCCCGGGCGAAAGGCGTGAATCCGGCATCTTCCCTCCTCATTTAAGAAGGGACAGCGCTCTTTCTCCCCCTTCATAGACATGTTGGGAAGAATTATGCCATCCACAAGGCCAAGCTCCAGCGTGCCCTTTAAAAGATCCTGAAAGGTGCAGCCCAGCCCCTTGCAGATCCGGTCCACGTCCAGCGGGTCCAGCTTCAGGGAGGCTCCCATCCCCTGGCAGCAGGCCGAGCAGCCCCGGCAGTCCCCGCAGCCCGCCCGAACCATGTCCTCCCGGCCGTAAAGCCTGCCGTCCGATATATCCTTTAAATCCACTTGGCGTTCCATATATCTCTTCCCCTTTCCGGACGCCCGGCCCTGCATCCGCTGCAGCCCTTACAGCCCGGCGCAGAGCCTTACGGCCTGGCCGCAGTCCTTACGGCCCGATGGTCACCGGCACACCGATGTTGCAGTAACTCCACAAAATGTCCATCACGTCATTGGTCATGGCGATGCAGCCCGCGGTGCCGCCGCTTCCCTGGTCCCCGTGTATCTCAATGGCCCCGCCCAAGGGCGTATCCCAGGGCGGCTGCTCCCCATTCTTGTTAGCCTTCACAATGGCGTCGTACTGCTCCTGGGTGATGAGTCCCTGCTCCAGCCCGCGCTCCGCGTCCTCCGTGCTCGGGTAGGAGAGCCCCAGCGCCAGGTAATACAAGCTTTTATCATTCCGGGTGCAGACATAGAACTTCCCCGAGGGCGTAATCTCGTCCCCCTCCTGCACCTTGTCCCCAGCCGCTGACTGCCGGCCCAGCTTGGCCGGCCAGGTGCCAATCTCCCTGGCATACTGCTTTAAGGTCAGCGTATTCCCTTTTTTGCTGATGTAGATGCTCATGCCGTTGGTGGAGGGCCGGGTAACCGCCCCGGGACCCACGACGGCCGCCTGGGCCGTCTGAACCGCCTGGGAAATGGGAGCCGCCTGGGAGACAGGCGCTGCCTGAACCTCCTGCATCTCCTGGACAATTGCCGCTTCCTGGGCCGCGTCCGCGCTTCCCGGAAAAGCCGCAAAGCATACCGCTGCCGACAGAACCGCCAATCCCGCCCGCAGACTCTTATATACATCTCTCATAAATCTCGCCTCTCTTCTTTTTCCTGTGGTCCCATTGTACCATATGGGAAAAGCTGCCTGCAAGAGTCAGCTCCATTGATACTATTTAATTCTCATCCACCCGAATCCCCGCCAGCGCCTGGGCAAACGCATTGTTCACCGGCTCCGCCGCTTCCTTCCGCTGCCGCTCCATATACCGGGCCACATCCCGCTTGGAAACCCCGGCGCCCTCCTTCTTCCGGCGGTTCTCAAAGGCCGTAAGCTTCTCCTTGTAGCCGCAGGCGCACACGAAAATCTGGCCGTCCCCTTTTCCCCGAAGCTCCATGCGCTTATGGCACACCGGGCACCGGGCATTGGTGGTCCTGGAAATAGTCTCCCTGTGCCCGCAGGACCGGTCCTGGCAGACCAGCATCTGGCTGTTTTTCCCCTTCACCAAAAGCATCCGCTTGCCGCAGACCGGGCACTTGGTATTCGTCAGATTATCATGCCGGAAGCTACCCTCCCCCGCCTTAATCTGGCCGGTCAGGTCCGCTGCGTACACCCGGATTTCCCGCATAAACGCATCCCTGGAAAGCTCTCCCCTGGCAATCCTCGCCAGCTTCATCTCCCACTGCGCCGTGAGCTCCGGCTTCTTCAAATCCCCTGGCACCAGCCCCAGAAGCTGCCTCCCCTTGGAGGTGAGAAAAATGTCCTTTCCCCTCTTCTCGGCAAGGAAGCTGGAAAATAATTTCTCAATAATATCTGCCCGGGTGGCCACGGTTCCCAGCCCGCCCGTCTCCCCAAGGGTTCTTGCCATTTCCTTTGCATTCTTCCCCTCCTGGGTTTCCATATAAGCCCTGGGATCCTCCATGGCAGCGAGAAGGCTGGCCTCATTAAAGGGCGCCGGAGGCGCTGTCTTTCCCTGGGTCATGGAGAACTCCAGCCCTCTCAGCACATCGCCCTCCTTCCACGCGGAAATATCCCGGGAAACGCTTCCCTCCTCCTGACGGCCAACGCCCCGGTCATCAAACACAAGTCCATCCGCATCCGATACCTCCGGGTCATAGGTATCCGGGCTGTACCCGTGGGCATCCGCCCCGCTCCTCTCATAGGCCTGGCGCCATCCCAGGGTTTTCCTCACATTTCCCCTGGCAAAAAATGTCTCTCCGCCCGCCTGTGCCGAGGCCGCCGTCTCCTCATATTCGGAGGCCGGGCACAGCGCGGCCAGGAACCGCCGGATTACCAGGTCATAAATCCGCCGCTCGTCCACCGTCATATGGGTCAAATCCACAAACTGCTCTGTGGGGATAATGGCATGGTGGTCCGACACCTTTTTGTCATTGACAAAGGACGGATTTTTCGGCAGCGCCTGCATGGAAAGCCGGCCTGCCAGCACCCGGTAAGGCCCCACAGCGCAGGCCTTCAGCCGCTCCGGAATCGTGGGGAGAATATCCGCGCTCAGATACCGGGAATCCGTCCGGGGATAGGTAAGCACCTTGTGATTTTCATAGAGCCTCTGCATGATATTCAGTGTCTCCTTGGCCGAATATCCAAAGCGGGTATTTGCCTCCCGCTGCAGGGCTGTCAGGTCGTAGAGAAGCGGCGGCGCCTCCTTTTTCGGAGTGCGCTTTACGGAGATAATCCGCGCTTCCTTTCCACGGATATTGTGCAAAATTTCCTCTATTTTTTCCCTGTCAAAGGACTGGCTGTTCCCCTTTTTGTCCCTCCAGACAAGGGTAATTCCCTCCGCCCTCGCCCGGATTCCGTAATAGGCCTTAGGCACAAATTTCCGTATACGCTCCTCCCGCTCCCCTATCATTGCCAGCGTGGGGGTCTGCACCCGTCCGCAGGAAAGCTGGGCATTGTAACGGCAGGTCAGAGCCCGGGTGGCATTGATGCCCACCAGCCAGTCCGCCTCCGCCCTGCACATGGCCGCCGCGTAAAGATTTTCATATTCCTTTCCGTCCCGCAGGGAGGCAAAGCCCTGACGGATCGCCTTGTCCGTCACAGAGGAAATCCACAGCCGCTTCACCGGCTTGTCATTCCCTGCCTTTTTGAGAATCAGCCGAGCCACCAGCTCCCCCTCCCGGCCTGCGTCCGTGGCGATAACCACCTGGCCCACATCCTTCCGGTGAAGCTGTGTCCGCACCGCCTGGTACTGCTTTCCCGTCTGCCGGATAACCTCCAGCTTAAAGGGCTCCGGCATCATGGGGAGATCCTCCATCCTCCACTCCTTATACTTGGGGTCATAGGCCTCCGGATCCGCCAGCTCCACCAGATGACCCAGCCCCCAGGACACCACATAGCGGTCCCCCTCAATCGCCCCATTGATCTGTTTATGGCAGCCCAGAACCCGGGCAATGTCCCGGGCCACAGAGGGCTTTTCCGCAAGCACCAGCGCCTTCATGCGCCCACTCTCCTTTCCCAATTCAGACTGCCTCCTCCCGCCGGAGGGACACTTAAGATGCTCCCAGAAAGTCCCGGATATTGTCCAGCACCTTTCTGCTCAAAAGCCCAAATGCCTGCCTGGTTCTTCCCACGGATACGCCGGCGCAGAACACTCCGGGATGGGACAAAAGCTTTCCGGAAGCATCCCCCAGGGCGCCCTCCGTGTCGCAGACAAAATAGTTCCTTTCCCCCTCCAGCCAGGCTGTTAGAGCCGGCAGCTCATGGGAGGGACCGATGGAGGTATTGAAGAGGATTTTCCCCTGTCCCAGGGCGTCAAATTCCTCCTCTCCCAGCAGAATCACGTTCTTATTCAGGCAGGTAAATACCGCCTGGCTCCAGGACAGCAGCTCCTTTAACGGGCGGTAGGAAAAGCCCTTTTCCTCCCACTCCGGCTTTCTGGTGCGGCTGAAATAGGATATCTCCGCCCCCATAAACTGCATGGCCTGCGCAATCATTGTGCCGGAGGTCCCAAGGCCCACAATACCCACCCGGAGCCCCGTGATCTCCACCGGCATCTCGTACATCATAGGCCGGCCGAATCCGTGAAGAAAGCGCACCAGCTCGCTCACCGCGAACTCCACCACGCCCCGGTCCCCGTAGTCCCGGATCCCCTTCACCACAATCCCCCGCTCCCTGGCGCAGGCAATGTCCACATTTGCGCTCTCCTCCGAATAGAGGCTGCAGCACATGCCTATGTAGCGGATGTTCGGACAGCGCTCAATGACTGCCCGGCGTATCTGGGAGGTATAGCTCACCAGCACCGCGTCCCCGTCCCCGATTCTCCTTATAATCTCCGCATCGTCCGCCGGGATATCCTCATACAGCTCCACCTGGCGGGCATACTGAAAAAGCTCCTTTTCCGCCTCGGGAATGAGGCTTACCGGCTCAATGGCCACCAATTTGTCAAACATACACATCCTCCTTGCTCTTAAAATACAACCGGCGATGCCAGATTTCTCAGCCTCGCCACCGCGCTCCAGGCCGCAATGGCCGCTGTCTGGGAATAGATGTCCACCACTGCCCGGACATCCTCAGCCTCCGCCTCAATCCGGTGGTCGTCCCCCTTCATGCCGGGCACGCTGTAGATCTCGAAATGCGTGTGCTCCGGGCCTGCGGTGGCCAGGGAGGCGGCAACCGCCACATTTACCTTGGTGGGAAGCAGGCCGATGGCCTCCTTCGCGCTTCCGGAAAACACCTTGGTCTTGTCCCCCTCCTCCATCAATTTTTCCTCAAAAAGCGGGGTTCCCTTCAGGAAAGCCGGCCCATTTTCCGTTCGCATCCGCGCCCTGAGATCCCCCGCTCCGGCAGCACTCATAAGGCTCACGGTGCGCAGCACATCAAAGCCCCCCACCGCTCCGGACAAAATATGAATCCGCCTTTTGTTTGCCGCTGCACAGCGCTCCATTTTCTCATAAAAGGATGGGTCCGCAAAGGCGCCGATGGACAGCACCAGAAGATCCGCTCCGCCGGAGAGCACCGCCTCCCCGCAGCTCTTCACCGCCTCCACGGATGCGGCCTCCACCACATAATCCGGCTCTTCCTCCATGAGATCCCCCAGGGCAAAGCAGGCCCTGCAGCCCAGCCGCCGGGCCAGTGCCTCTGTCTTTTCCCTGCTGCGGCCCAGGACGCCCACGAAGCGGTAACTCTCCAGAAGCCCCTTTTCCCAAGCCTGGGCGAGAATCCCGGCCAGATATCCGTTTCCTATCACTGCTAATTTTTTCTTTTCCATATCGCACATCATTTCCTCTCCCGCATTTTTATTCAGGTGCATTCATTAAAGCACATCCGCCCTGGCTTTGTCAATCCGCCTGACCGCGCATCATTTGACATGCATCTTACATACTTTTTTCACAGGATTTTCTCCCGCTATGATATGATATAGCTATAAAAAGCACGCTGTTATGTTTTTTCACCGCTCCATATGGGCCGGCAGGGGATTGTATATGAACAATTACGGAAATTCTTGGAACAACCGCAAAGACGAATTGGAAAAAAAATCGGAAAGACACCGGGAGGAAAACAGGGAAAAGCGCTGGGAGGAAAAGCGCCGCCAGGAGGAGGGCAGTGAGAAAAAGCCCTTGGCGGTATGGATCTTTTTCTGCCTCTTGGGCCTCATCCTCGCTTTCAGGGGAATCCTCTCCCCGTCCACGGAAGGAAAGATCCTTTTGGGAGGTCTTGGTTTCTGCATGGCGCTCCTCTCCATCGTTCTCCGCAGAAAATCAGGATTCCTGCCGATCCTGTCGGTTCTGCTCTCCGTATTTTCCATGGCCATAGGCTTTTTGCTGCCGTCGCTTCGATTTTCCCGGTACTCCGCGCTTTTAGAGGATCCTCTATCCTACATGCAGGAAGCGGATTCTGAATTTTCCTTTGGCGAGGCCCCGCCGGAGGCGGATCCTTTTGCAGGCGCAGAAGAATCGCAAGCCTCAGAGCTCTCCGAGGCGGAGCTTGAGGCAGGAATTTCCTATGAGACTCATATGCTGGAGAGGGAATTTCTCCTTATGGTTACCAACAACAATTCCATTACGGTTGATATCGATATTAATGTACCTTTTTATGGTGGAAATGGGGAGATGCTCACCCTTGAATACGGCGCTGTCCGCTGCTGCCAGCCCGGCGAGATTGGGATTGCACGCATCCAGCTTCCCCGGGATCCGTCAGCCAATCCGGTTGCTTACGACCACTACGATCTGGACTTTAATGTGTCGGAAACCTGGGAGGAACAGTACACAGAAAACTACGGCAGCTCCTTTACCATCACGTCCAATGTGGGCATTGACGGGAACATTTTAGCAAAGGTAGAAAATCCCACCGGCATCCATTTTTCCTCGGTTGACTTTTTCTGTCTCCTTTACCGCGGCGGAGAGGTCATGGGATATGCAGATACTACCCTGTTCGATCTGACCGATGAG
>CALWRY010000009.1 GCA_944384065.1 uncultured Enterocloster sp.
CCGCTGGGAGCGCCCTGGCGGGTGAACAGCGTGTAAACCATCACGGCCACGCCCAAAAGGGCGGAAAAAATGCCCGTGTAGATGCCGAGCTTTAAGGGCATATTGGAAAAGCACAGGATGGTATTGATGGAAAACGCGAAGAGCTTCTTTAAGCTGTATTTGCTCTCCCCCGCCACCCTTACGCCGGCCTCATACTCGATGGTGGTGCGCTTAAAGCCCACATTCTGCACGTAACCCCGCAGGAAGCGCACCCGCTCCCGGTAGTTTTCCCGCATCACCCGGGCCACCCGGCGGCTCACCGCAAAGAAGTCCGAGGCATTGGGCTCAAAATGTACATCCGATATGTGGTTGATGAGCCAGTAAAATCCCGAGGAGGTGATGTTCTTTATGAGCCCGGCCGTGCGGTTTTTGGTGCGGACCATGCTGATGACCTCATAGCCCTCCTCCCGCTTTTTCAGTATCTCCGGGATACAGGCGGGCGGATGCTGCAGGTCCGCGTCCATGCAGACCACCACCTCCCCGCTGCTAAAGTCCATGCCGGCAATCATGGCCGCCTCGTGGCCGAAGTTCCGGGAAAAGCTTACCAGCTTCACCCGCTTATCCTGGGCCGCCAGCCCCTTGAGCACGGAAAGGCTCTTATCGGCACTGCCGTCATTGACAAAAATCAGCTCCCAGTCCCAGCCTGTCTCCTCCAGCACCCGGGATGTCTCTCTAAAAAAATCTTCCAGCGCTTTCTCCTCGTTGTAGACGGAAACTACAACGGAAATCGTCCTGTCCATGGGTTTTCCTGTTCCTTTCTCCGCTTCACCCGGCCGCCGCGGCCGCTCTACTCCCAAATCTCAATCTGCTGGCTGGAGTGGGTGGGCACCCGCTTCTCCTCTGGCGGCAGCTGCATATAGTCCCCGTACACCTCCGTGAGCACCTCATGCCAGCCCTTGGGAATCATGAGCTGCGCATCCTCAAAGGCCGCATCCTCCACGGCCTCGCACCAGCTCCCCTCCAGGGTCACATACAGATAATCCGGCTGATAATTGCTGTAATACCACCTGGTGCCCCGACTCCTTCTATCCTTCAGGGCCGCAGCCCTCTGCATGGCAAAAATCAGCCGCAGGGGAATAAACCGGCCCACGCCTGCCAGGCCGCCCACAAAAATCTTGTGGACGAGGCTGTATTTCTTAAAATCAAGGCCGGGCCGGTGGCCCATGGCCAGGCCGTAGATGGCCTTGTGGACAAACCGGGTAGCTGCGGCTCCGGCCGGGCTGGCGGGAAGCTTATCCAGGATAAAGAGATCCACCCAGATGTGGTTCAGCTTTCCGCCGTAGAAATTCATCTCCGGGCTGTCCTGGTGGCAGCGGCTGTTCTTGTAGATAATCCGCGGCGTAAAATCAAAGAACGCCCTTCCATCCCGGTAGGAATCCGGAAGGAGCAGCTCCATGGTATCCGGAAGCTCCCGCCCTGCCACCTTCACAAAGGCCTCATACTGGCTGCGTAGAAATACCACATCCGCGTCGTCATCCCAGGGGATAAACCCCTTGTGGCGCACTGCCCCAATCAAAGTCCCCGCGTCCAGAGCGTAGCGGATTTTGTACTTGCGGCAGATGCGGTCGATTTCCTTCAGTATCTTTAAGCTGGCCGCATGGACCTTGCTCATATCGTAATGCTCTGTCATTTTCCAACCGCTTCCTTTATCACTCTCGCCATATAGTCGATTTTCTCATCCGTCATGCCGGGATACACGCCCACCCAGAAGGTGTCCCGCATAATCCGGTCCGTATTATTAAGGCTCCCCGCAATCCGGAAGCCCTTTCCCTCGGCCCGCATCTCGTCAAAGCAGGGGTGCTTGGTCAGATTTCCCGCGAAAAGCATCCGGGTCTGGATTCCCCGGCTCTCCACGTACTGCACCACCTGATTCCGGTCCACGCCCTCCCTGCAGGTGATGAGAAAGCCGAACCAGCTGGGCCGGCTTCCCGGGCAGGCCTCCGGGAGAATAAGCCTGTCCTCCGTTCCCGCGAGCCCCGCGTACAGCCGTTCAAAATTATGGCGGCGGCGCTCCACAAAGGACGGAAATTTCGCCAGCTGGGCGCAGCCGATGGCGGCCTGCAGGTCCGTCGCCTTCAGGTTATAGCCAAAATGAGAGTATACATACTTGTGGTCGTAGCCAAGGGGCAGCTCCCCGTACTGCCGGTCAAAGCGGTGGCCGCACAGGTTGTCATGGCCGGAGGGGCAGACGCAGTCCCGTCCCCAGTCCCGGAAGGAGCGGATAATCTTATTTAACAGGGGGTTCCTGGTGTACACCGCTCCCCCCTCTCCCATGGTCATATGGTGGGGCGGATAAAAGCTGGAGGTGCCGATATCCCCGATGGTGCCGGTGAACTGCTCCTGCTCCTTTCCGTCCTCCCGCACCGTATATCTGCTTCCCAGGGCGTCGCAGTTGTCCTCCACCAGCCAGAGCTTGTGCGCATCGCAGAATGCCTTCACCGCATTCAGGTCAAAGGGATTTCCCAGCGTATGGGCAATCATCACCGCCTTGGTCCGCTCCGAGAGGGCGTTCTCCAGCATATCCGCGTCAATGTTGTACTGAGGGATCGTCACGTCCACGAACACAGGCACGGCCCCGTACTGGATGGCCGGCGTCACTGTGGTGGGAAAGCCGCAGGCCACCGTGATAATCTCATCGCCGGGCTTAATCCGCCGCTCGCCGAGCAGGGGGGAGGTGAGCGCCATAAACGCCAGAAGATTGGCGGAGGAGCCGGAATTTACCAGCGAGCAGAAGGGCACGCCCAGGTACTCCCCCAGCTTTTTTTCAAAGGCGTCCGTGTACCGCCCGGAGGTCAGCCAGAACTCCAGGGCGCTGTCCACCAAATTCACCATCTCATGGCGGTCGTACACCCGGGAGGCATAGGGAATCCGGTCCCCCTCATGGAAGGGCTTCTCCTGATTGTGATATTTATCGCAGTACTCGGATACCAGGTCCAGTATCTCCTGTCTCGCCTGGGTCTCCGTCATATTTTCAAACATTCTCTTCTCTCCTCTCAACGAAAAACGGTAACAGTTCAGACGGCGGGTATCTTCTTACCCGAAAAACGCTTCTATCTGCCTATCCATAACCGCCCGCATATCCTCTCCGGCCAGGTACGCCTTGTACCACTCCACGGTCTTTTCCAGGGCTTCCCCCACGCCGAAGCGGGGCCGCCACCCCAAGGCCCGCTTGGCCTTCGAGCTGTCAAGCTTCAAAAATCCCGCCTCGTGGGGGCCGCCGTCGGATTTGTCCACCCACCGCAGTCCTTCTCCCCAGAGCGCGCAGAACCTGTCCGCCAGCTCCCCGGTGGTGATGCAGTCGCAGTCATCCGGCCCCACATTGTAATACCCCTCCAGGGAACGGTCCTCATACTGGGCCTTCACTAACATCAGATAGAGGGCCAGGGGCTCCAGCACATGCTGATAGGGGCGGGTGGACTTGGGGCTGCGCACCACGATGTCCTTTCCCGCTGCCGCTGCCCGCACACAGTCCGGGACAATCCGGTCATTGGCAAAATCACCGCCGCCGATCACATTTCCCGCCCGGGCCGTGGATACCGCGCAGTCTCCCTGGCTGAAAAATGACTTCTGGTAGCTGTGGGTCACAAGCTCCGAGCAGGACTTGCTGTTGGAGTAGGGGTCATAGCCGTCCAGCCGGTCAATTTCCCGGTATCCGTACTCCCACTCCTTATTCTCGTAGACCTTGTCCGTGGTCACATTGAGCAGGGAGCGCAGGCCGCTCTCGTGCCTGGCGCACTCCAAAAGATGCACCGTGCCCATCACATTGGTCTCATAGGTGTAAACCGGGTCCTTGTAGGAGTCCCGGACAATGGGCTGGGCTGCCAGGTGAATCACAATCTCCGGATGGACCTTATCAAATGCCCTCTGCAGCGCGTCTAGGTCCCGGATATCTCCCCGGATATCCTCCACTGTGTCTCCGATCCCCGCAATATGATACAGGCTGGGGTCCGTAGGCGGATTTAAAGCAAAGCCCGTGACCCTTGCCCCCGCCAGGTCCAGAATCCGGCAGAGCCAGGAGCCCTTAAAGCCCGTGTGCCCGGTGACGAGCACCCGCTTTCCTCCATAAAAATTCTTCAGTTCTTCCAGTCGCACCCTTTCCGACCTTCCTTTCTCTGCGCACCGCTGCGTTTAGTCTTTCCATATTTTCCAGGGAGCCTTTCCTGACTGCCACAGCTCCTCCAGCTTCTTCATCTCCCGCTGGGTATCCATGCACTGCCAGAATCCGCCGTGATAGAAGGCCTTCATCTGGCCCTCCGCCGCCAGGCGGCGCATGGGCTCCTGCTCGAATACCGTGGCATCTCCCTCCAGGTAATCAAAAATCTGGGGATTCATCACCATGAAGCCGCCGTTAATCAGGGCGCCGTCATTGTCATCCTTCTCCCGAAAGGAGAGCACCGTATTGTCGTCTCCGATGTCCAGAACTCCCTTCATCTGGCCCAAATTCACTGTGGTTATGGTGGCAATCTTTCCATGGGAGCGGTGGAAGGCCTCCAGGGCCCTCAAGTCCACATCGGAAACCCCATCCCCGTAGGTGAGCATAAAGGGCTCGTCCCCGATATAAGGCTCTATCCGCTTCACCCGGCCCCCGGTCATGGTGTTGAGCCCGGTGTCCACCAGGGTTACCCGCCAGGGCTCCGCGTAGTTGTTGTGAACCTCCATCTTATTATTCGCCAAATCAAAGGTCACATCGGAGGTGTGGAGGAAATAATCCGCGAAAAATTCCTTCACCACATACTGCTTATAGCCCAGGCAGATGACAAAATCATGGTAGCCGTACTCTGAGTAATGCTTCATGATATGCCAGAGAATGGGCTTTCCCCCAATCTCAATCATAGGCTTGGGCTTTAAATGGCTCTCCTCGCTGATCCGGGTTCCCAGTCCCCCTGCCAAAATTACAACCTTCATAGCTTCCTCCTTGCGCTAGTCCCTGAACACATTCCAGTTATTTTCTTCCAGAATCTGATACGCCTTTCGTATCCGCTCGTGCCCGTTCCAGTATTCAAACTCGTCGGCCAGGTCATCCGCCTGGGCCGCAAACTCCTCGTCCGTCATGCCGGGCACCTCCAGGGCCCGGGCCTTAATCTGCTCAAAGCGTTCCTTCCGGTACTTTGCCTTGTCCACCTCATGATAGGTAGTATATACATTTCCCCACAAAAATGCAACGCAGAAAAGGGCGGCAAGCATGCCGTACAGCCGTTTCACCACCTCTTTCATCTGCATCGCCAAAGCAAAGGTGAGAATGATCCCGAATATCCCCACCTGAAACTGCAGGGTGTAGCGGGAGGAATTTAATGCATATTCCTCCTTCTCGAAAATATACCGGGTCATAAATACCAGCAGGTGGTTCATGCCGCCGCCCGCCAGAAGCATAAGCGGCATAATGGAGCGCTCCCAGATGCGGAAGCGGAAATTCATCCACAGGGCCGTCAGGTATCCAAGGCCCACAAACATGCCCAGGAAATAGCAGCCCTTGTTGGAGAGCTCCCCGTTTGCCATCAGAGTCTGCAGCTCCTCGCCGCCCACCAGAATCCCGGCCAGGGACTTTAAGATAAAGCGGATGGGGAAGGTGGGGTTGTCCATGAGTATCACCCACAGGGGGCGGCCCGTGGCCCCGGCGTATTCTTCCACCACAAAGGCGTTGCTGAGAATATAGAGCAAAAGGGGAAGAAGGGCGCAGAGCAGATAGCGAAGATAGGGCTGGCCGCTCCTGCCGCCGGGCCGCAGGCCCTTACATTCCATTATCATGCAGAAGCCGCAGGCCAGGATGATTACACTGGCATAGCTGGCGCAGTAAGGGCCCGCCGTGAGAAGGATAACAACCCAGGGAAGCACGCAGAGCCGGATCCTGTCATATTGCTTTTCATTTCCGGCCCATACCCGGTCAAGCACCGCCTCATGGTAATAAAATCCGGCAAAAGCCAGAAAATGGGACCATCCGCTCCCGTTGATAAGCATTTCCCATTTATTCAGGCTGAACATCACCGCCATGAGCAGAATGAACCAGAAAATGGGCAGCCTGCGGCTTTTGCAGTACATTCCCAGGGCCCAGCCTGCCAGGGTGAGCCCCACAATCCCTAAAACCCGCTCAAAAAATATGGAATACCCGAACAGCTCCACATTAATAATCCGCTCCAGATAGTTGATGGGGACGCGGGTCAGCACATCGGGAACTAAAAATTTTTTTATGTCATACACATCCGGGAGATAGCTGAACACCAGACGTATATAGTCCGAATATACCACATCGCAGGTGGCGCTGGCCACGTAGAGGACGCAGAGGACTCCCCCAATTACCGGCAGCATCCAATATAAAATCCGATTGATCCGTTCTCTGTTCATGGTTTCTCTCCCGTCATCTCACATTAATCTGCACTAAGGTGGCCAGCCTGCAGCTGCTGCGCTGCTCCCCGGCGTCCTGGGTATAAAAATTATAATCAAATTTCAGCGGAACCAGCTGCCAGGGCTCTGCCTGGATCTCGTGCTCCACCACATTTGTCCGCAGAGGGATTTCCTCCTTTGTCCCGTCCTCCCGGGTAATGGTAATGAGCTCGCCGCCCTCGATAATGCCCGGGAAAATAAACGTGAGCTCAATCACGCCCTCATCTCCCGACATCACCGTGATCTCGCTGTGCTCGTCCATCCAGTCGTCATAATTGTAATACCCATAATCCACATGAACCTTGATGTCCCTCACCGCATCCGTGATATCCACGTAGGCATTGTGGGCCGGATCCTCCTTGAGCACCAGCGTGTTGTCATCCACAAGCCCCATATCCTGGATGCTGTCGATAAATACCACCTGGGTGAGCTCCGCCGTCCTGTCCTTCTGGAACACCTTGAAAAAGGTCCGGGCGTCAAAGTCGCTGACATCGAAGGTATTCCCCAGAATATAGATAGTCTTCCCCTCAATTTCCTCCCCGTACTTTTCCCTCGTCACCTCAGCCAGGGAATTGTAGCGGCTCTGTTCCGGCCAGAAATAAATTTTCGGGAAACAGCCTCTGTAAAAAAGCTCTGCCGGGAATAAAAAGAGCGCGTAGGCCGCCACGAGAGCACCCCAGGGCCAGAAACGCTTCAGGTAGAGCTCCGGGACAACTCCCTCCGTAAGGACGCCGTACATATAGGCCATAAACAGGAGGGCTGCGGAATAGGAGACATAGATCCACCGCATCTCCACCCGGATGGTCACGCTGGAAGCCGCGATGCAGGCCCCTATAAAGCAGAAGAAAAGGCCCGCGCTTAAGAGATATCCCGCCCGTTTTTTCTTCTCCTTTTCCCGGAAGACGCGCCGCAGAAAACCGGCCGTCAGAAGCAGGATCATCACGTCTCCCAAAATCACCAGGCACTTCACCCAGAGGGGGACGGCGGACCAGGGACAGCCATTTAAATATTCCGGCCCCAGGTTCCAGCCAAAAATATACCCTATCTGATCCAGGGCAAACAGCACCGCCTGCTTAAGCTCAAACGTCTCCGCCACTTTAGTTCTTCCCGCCCCTGCCGGAAGCACTGTGCCGATTACCAGGAAGCGGATAAGCTGCATCAGAAGGAAGGCTCCCGCCGCAGACGCCCACTGTTTTATATCCCGGGAGCGTTTCGCGGCCAGGGCCAGAAGGAGGAGGGGAAACAGCACCATGTAGCGCTCGTGGACAAAGCACACGCAAAAATACAGGACGCAGCTTATATAAAACAGGCTGTTTTTCCTTTCCTCATTGAGATAGCGGTAGAGGCACCAGAGAATTCCCAGGGCCATCCACAGGGCCATGGTTTCCATCAGCCCCAAAAGCTGGCCTATCTGGTAATAGGCCATGCGGGTCACAAGATACATTGCCCCGCACAAAAATCCCACCGCCTTGGAGCGCGACAGGCTCCTTCCCATAAAATACATGGTCCAGGCCACCCCTGTGTTGACCAGAATATTGATGGGTACAAACCAGGACACATGATTTCCCACAACCGCCATCTCCAGCCAAGCTGCCAGATAATAGAGGAAGCGGAAACGGGTGCTCCCTATAGGAAACACATACTCCAGAAAGCTCTGCTCCCCATAGCAGGACCAGAGATACAGGTCGTCCATATAGAGCCCCCGGATTTCCACATTCCGGTTCACCCACACCGCCAGTCCCAGGAGAAGTCCCATGAAAATCACATGATCCTTCCACTCATACTTTTTTTCCATGCGGGAAAAACCAATCCTGTTTCTCTCTCTGGGTTCCCTTTTCTCCTGCGGCCTCTTACTCCCCTGCCGCTCCTTTCTCCCTGCCTCTGCCATAGGCTTCGCCTCCTTGCACGTTCGCCGCATATCCGCCATAACCCTTCCGGCGGCGGGTATCTTCTTGTCAGTCGTATTCCTTATAGGCTTCCCGATATCCCGCCATCAAAAGCCGCACCATCCATTCCGGCCAGTAGCGGGAGAACATCGCCCGCTCCTCTTCTTCCCTCCGGTTGTCCTCCATGCAGGCCTTGGTAGCCGCGCCGCCGTGGACCCGGTAATAGAGGAGGGGCCGTTCTTCACAGATAAACCGCCCCTCTTCACAGGCCAGACGGTCCAGATTGTCCCAGTCCAGGGCGAACCGGAAGGGCGAATCCACCAGCCGCCCTCCGGCTGCCTCCTTCTTATAGGAGGTGGCCGGGCAGCAGATGGAATTGCCGAACATCAGCGGCAGGCGCTTGATAAACCTTCGGTTCCCCAAAAATCGCAGGCGCAGGGGCAGGCGCAGAATGCGCTTCACCGCAAGCATAGCGTCGCCGGCGATGATCCTGCCCTCCTTGATAATCACATAGTCGGCGGTAAAGACTGTCATATCCTTATACCGGCAAATGGCTCGCTTTAAGCAGGCCCCGTAATCCCTGTGGTACACATCGTCCTGGTGGGCGATGGTCACCCAGGCGCCCTCCGCCATCTCATAAGCAAAGTTCCAGTCCTCCCCGATGCCGCTCTCCCCCCGCCGCACATAATAGGGCAGGCCGTATTTTTCTGCCAGCCCTGAAAGATAGGGGCTTGGGGTGGAGGTGCACAAAATAATCGGCGAAGGGGAGCTCTGCCGCTTTAAGGATCGGATGCAGCTCTCCAGATAGGGGGAATCCCCGTAGGCCGGTATGGCATATACGTGTTCGTATTTCATGAAAAATCCTCTTTAATATAGTTCCAGGCTCCGTCCAGGCTGAACTGTTCCCGGATATACTCCTGGCTCCGTCTGCACATGGCGCCAAGGCGGGCGCTGTCGCGGTACAGCTCCACTGTCCTTTTTGCAAATTCCTCCGCCTTATCCGCGATCTCCAGGGCTGTCTCCACAAAGGGAATCCCCTCCGCGCCGATGGATGTGGTGATCACAGGCATACCATTGTACAGGGCCTCCAGAACTTTTCCCTTTACCCCCGCGCCGTACCGCAGAGGCACCACCACCAGACGGGCCTTGGCGTACATCCGGGCCAGCTCCTCGTCCGTGACAAAGCCCTTTATAATAATCCCGCTCTCCGGCGTCTCCAGGGCCCGTATCTCATCCGTGACCTTGGATCCCGCCACGAAAAACCGTATCTCCGGGATTTCCCTGCGCACTGCGGGGTAGATCTCCCTCGCGAACCACAGCACCGCGTCCGCGTTGGGCGGATGGGCGAAGCCCCCCACAAACATGATATCCTGCCGCTTGGAGTAATCCGCGTCAATGTCCTCCCGGAACGTCTCATACACATACAGCGGAATCGCCTTAGCCCGTATGCTGGCGTCAATGGAGTGGATCACCTCAATCTCCACCGTGGAGGGATAGTAGCTCATGTCCGCCTTATACATCATGGTAAGCTCCATGGATTTCCAGTAATCCGCCTCCCGCTTTGTATCGATGTCTCCCGTCAGCTCATATTCCCGGGAAAGGCGCAGGAAATGAAGGTCAAGCCCGAAGTAGATTACCTTCATATTCGTGTAGTCCTTGATAAAATCCACGTATTTCGTAGCGATGTGGGGCCTGTTCAGGCAGGCGATGTCTATCTCATTTCCATTCTTTTTCAGCCAGTCCCAAATGCCCGCGGCGTAGGTATCCCCGTACAG
This sequence comes from uncultured Enterocloster sp., assembly GCA_944384065.1. Lineage (GTDB taxonomy): Bacteria > Bacillota > Clostridia > Lachnospirales > Lachnospiraceae > Enterocloster. Next base: position 10,079 of record CALWRY010000009.1, read on the forward strand.
GACCTCGATCCCCATCTGCTCCAGCGCGGTTGTGTAGGGCTCCTCGTGCTGGAAATTATCGCCCAAAAACTTCACCTCAAAGCCCTCTTTGAGGAACATCTTCATGTAGAGGAAGGTGGCCTTGGAGCCCGCGTCCTTGTCATAGGTGGGCACATAGTGATCCACCACCAGGATGATCCGCTTGCCCCGGCTTCTCTCTCTGGCCCTGAATGGGTTGGGATTTCCGTCATTTACATACTGGTTTTTCATCTCCTCCGCCCATTTTTCCTTAAGCTTTTTAAAATTCTCCGCCTGGTAGCGCTTAAGGCCTGTGCCGTTTACATCCGTGCCGTTGGACACTCCCTCGAAATGAATAACCTTGGAAAGGGGCTGATACACCACCCGGTACCCGGCCCGCCTCACCTCAAAGGCCAGATCCACGTCCTCGCAGTAGGCCGGGGCATAGCGGACGTCAAAGCCGCCAATCTGCTCCCACAGGCTTCTCCGGATCATGATGGAGGCCCCCGAAATATAATCCACGTCCTTCACGTAATTGTACTCCGGCTTGTCCGGGTCATCCATGCGTCCATAGTTCCAGCCGGATCCGTCGCTCCAGATAATACCGCCGGCCTCCTGGAGCCGTCCGTCCGGGTACACCAGCTTGGATCCCACCATGCCAATGGAGGAGTCCGACTCGATGAGCCCCACCAAGGAGGAGAGCCACCCCTCTGTCACCTGCGTGTCGTTATTTAAAAAGAGAATATATTTTCCGCGGGCCGCCTGCGCCGCCTGGTTGCAGTTTAACAAAAATCCCTGGTTCGTCTTGTTGCGGCGGATTACAAGGCCCTTCGCATACTGTCCCAGATCCTTTGTGGCGTCTGTGGATACGTCGTCGGCGATAATAACCTCGTAGGATACATCCTTTGTATAATCCAGGATGGAGGCCAGACAGGCATAGGTATAGCCCACCTGGTTATAGCAGGGAATCACAATGGAAACCAGAGGGCCGTCCCAGCCATTTGCCCCTTCTCTCCCGTCTCCGGGCGCCTCAGGGAACTCCAGGACACCCCGTGAGAAATACGCCGATCCTATGGCAAAATCCCCCTGGATCCGGTTGCGCCCCTCCTGTGTCGCGTACAGCTTTCCATAGCGGATGGGATGCTTGATTGTGGAAATGCCGTAATCCAGGATTTTCCGTTTTCTCGTCCCCTTGGGGAAAGCCCGCCCGGCTGCGGCCCCCAGCCTGCGCCTGGCCTTAAAAATCAGCGCCTCGTGGCGGTTTAAGTAGGTGGCAAGCTTCCCCAGCTCGTCAATCTCATGGCGCAGATCTTTAATCATAACCTCCAGATTGGCCACATGGTTATTGGTCAGCCGCTGGACCTCCTGCTCCTTACGGATCTGCAGATTCTTTTCCTCCACCTCCGCCTGGAGCTGGAAGATCCGATCTCTTGCCCGTGAGAGCTCCTCGTCCTGCCCTTTTACCTCCTGGATGCCCGTGGTCTTTTGAATATAGTTTGCCAGAAGTCCCTGGGAGGCATCCCCGTGGACCCATGTCTGGAAGGCCGCCTCCATCCGGGCATACAGTGCGGCCAAATCCCGGCTGATGCCCATTTCCTTTAAAAGATCCTCCAGTCCCCTATATCCCATTTCCTCAAAAAGGGCGGCATTGGAGCGGTAAAAATACGAGACGAGGCGGTACTTGATAAAGCCGGCCGGCAGGGGGAAGTCAAATACCCACTCATAGTCCAGGCATACCAGGCCGTCCGCTGTCTCCATAATATTTTCAAAGAGGCCGTCCACATTGCTGACCTCGTAGGACTGGTCATTTAAAGGCGGGATCTCGCCAAAGACCTCCGTAAAGGCCTCCGTCACAAAAAACGGCTTTTCCTTTTTCTTCGCTGTTCCCAGAACCCGGGTGAGCGCTTCCTCTAAAACTTCCCCGGCCCGGCCCCGAACGCTTTCCTTTTTCTGCCGCAGCTCATCCGCCAGCGATTCCGCCAGGTTCCTTCCCTCCACAAAGGCAAATCGCACGACTCCGTCCGTCCCCTGGTATTCCGGCTTTAATACGCGCACCCCGGGGTTGCTGGCCGTCAGCTCTTCATATTTTTTCTCCATTGAGCGGATGTGGGCTTCTCCCGCTTCTTCCAGAGCCTGCTTCTCCACAAAACGCGCCCCGTTCTCCTCCAGGATGGAGGTCCGTATGCGGAAGCACTCCTTGCGGGTGCGGTTATACTTCACAAAAACCGTCCGCTCCCGCCTTGCCTTTCGGGAGGCGATTAACAGGAAGCCTCTGGCGAATTCAGGGAATTCCCCTTCCCGGATCAGCTGTCCATAGATCTCCCCCTCGTCGATCCAGGCGTAGCGCGGGCCGTGGTAGGCGGGCCCGCTTAAAGCATCCCCCTGGGCCGGGAGACGCCGGTCCGAATAGAGCGCAGTGGGCAGACGGTATTCCGGAACCGTATAATAAAATTCCGTCTGGCAAAATCCTGCCCCGCCGCAGGCCTCCAAAAGCTCCCCTCTCGTAAAAGCGCTCTCCTCCGGGTCGTGCTCCTCTCCGGAGAGGAAGGACAGGCCAAGGGCATTTTCACAGGCAAAAATAAGACGGCCTTCTTCCCTCAGATGCCCCGCCAGATCCGCAAAAAACTTTTTTAATTCCAATCCCTTGGGCGGACCCAGGACCACAATCGCATCCCACGGATCCCCCATGGACTCCCAGGACTCCTTTTGCAGGCTCCTGTATGTGATATTGTCCCTGTGCCCATTCCGCTTCCGGTTGACCTCCAGGTTTTCATCCCGTTCGTCCGCCACGGTCACGCTGGCGCAGCGCAGCGATAAAAGCCCGGTGAGGGCCCCATAATCGGATCCCAGCTGAAGCACCTGCTCGTTCCCTGCAAACTCTATCCACTCCAGGAGATTTTCCCGCATATCCGAGAGGGCATAGAGGAACTCCGGCCGGCTGTTCTCCGACAGGATCTTATCCAGAGCCTTCCGGTCGGTCCCGTATGCCTTCAAACTATCTAATATCTCGTAGCTGATATCCTTCATTCATCTGTCCTCTTTTCCGCTTTTATCAGGGATAAGTATAGCATACCGCAGCCAATGGCTGCAATCAGTTTGTAACGGTTCAGACGGCGGGCGTCTTCTTGCCCAGCTGCCTTAAGGTTTCCCTCCAATAATTCAGAGTCTCCTCTATGGTTTTCTCCAGAGGAATCTCTGTTCTCCAGCCGGTGCATGCCTGCAGCTTACGAATATCCGCTTCAATCACCGGCACATCCACCGGGCGCATCCGCGACGGATCAGTCTCCACCCGTATTTCCTTTTTGGCCAGGCTGAGAATCATATCCAAAATCCTTCGGATCTCCACTGCTTTTCCCGCGCCCACATTGTAGGTCTCCCCTGCTTTTCCCTTTTCCATCAGGGCCGCATACGCGCGGACCACATCCCGCACATCGGAGAAATCCCGCCTGGCGCTAAGATTCCCCACCCGGATCACCGGCTCCCTCATTCCCAGCTCTATCTCCGCCGCCTGTCTGCAGAAGTCCGCCACCACGAAAACCGGCGACTGATTGGGACCCACATGGTTAAAGGCGCGGACCATGAGCACGTCCATGCCGTATGCACGGGCATAGATGGCCCCAAGCATGTTCTGGCAGGCCTTGGTGGCGGCGTAAATGTTTCCGGGTCTCAGCACATTGTCCTCCCCCACCGGCACCTCGTCCTGACGGAGATGGCCGTACTCTTCTCCGGATCCGATTAAGAGCACGCGGGGCTTATAGTCCAGCTTTCTCACTGCGTCCAGCACATTCAGGCTTCCCTTAATATTTACATCCACAGTAAGCCCCGGATTCTTCCAGGATACGGCCACCGAGCTCTGGGCCGCCAGATGGAAAATATAATCCGGCCGTTTTTCCTCCAGAAGCTCTGTGATGGCCGCCGGGTCCATAATATCCAAGTCACAGACGTCCGCTCCCTGCAGAGTCAACCTTTCCTGCGGCATCTTAGTAACAACAATAGACCATATACAGTGTTTCTGTATATGATCTATCAAATAGCTGCCTACGAAGCCTGCCGCGCCGATAATCAACGCTTTCTTCATCGCTCTCTCCCAGATTTTATTTAAGTCCGGCCATCTTGATCTCTTCCGCCACCAGGGCCATATCGTTCTCCACCATGCGCTTCACCAGATCTGCGAAGGGGATCTCCCGACGCCAGCCAAGCTTTGTCTCCGCTTTGGCCGGATTGCCCAAAAGCACTTCCACCTCTGCCGGGCGGAAGAACTTGCGGTTCACCTTCACGATGGTCTTTCCCGTGGCTGCGTCCGCGCCGATCTCGTCCACGCCCGTTCCCTGCCACTGCACGGTGATGCCCACATGGGAAAAGGCTGTCTCCACAAACTCCCGGACAGTCCGGGTTTCGTTGGTGGCGATCACGTAATCGTCCGGCTCCTCCTGCTGCAGCATCAGCCACATGGCCCGGACATAGTCCTTGGAATGGCCCCAGTCGCGCTTGGCATCCATATTTCCCAGCTCCACATATTCCTGAAGCCCCTGCTTGATTCTGGCCACCGCGTCCGTAATCTTGCGGGTGACAAATTCCTTGCCCCGTCGCTCGCTCTCGTGGTTAAAGAGGATTCCGCTGCACGCGTACAGGCCATAGCTCTCCCGGTAATTCTTGGTTATCCAGTGGCCGTAGAGCTTGGCGACACCGTAAGGGCTTCTGGGATAGAAGGGGGTTTTCTCTGTCTGGGGCATCTCCTGCACCAGGCCGAACATCTCGCTGGTGGACGCCTGGTAGAAATGGGCGGAGGGCTTCACCGTGCGAATGGCCTCCAGCATGTTGGTAACGCCGATGGCGTCAATCTCCGCAGTGGCCAGCGGCTGCTCCCAGCTGGTGCTCACAAAGGACTGGGCCGCCAGGTTGTACACCTCGTCCGCCTGGGAAATCTTCATGGCGTTGATCAGGGAAATCAGATCCGTCATATCGCCGTAGATAAAGCGGATCTTGTCCTTGATGTGGTCCACATTTCCATAGTCAACCACGCTCTTCCTTCTCATAATTCCGTATACGTTGTAGCCCTTCTCCAGCAATAACTCCGCCAGATAGGATCCGTCCTGTCCTGTAATTCCTGTAATCAGCGCATTCTTCATCTTTCATTCTCCTTAAATATATTCGTCCCGGTTGCAAATCTTCAGGTTCTCCAGAACCTTCTTTATGTCCCCCGCGCTGTCCTTCGCGCAGATCAGGGTCGCATCCTCTGTGTCCACCACAATCAGATCCTCCAGCCCCACTGCGGCGATCAGCTTTTTGCCGCCCTGCATCACGCAGTTCTTTGTATTTATCGTAATAATATTGCCATTTACCACATTTCCAAACTCATTGGTCTTCTTGATCCGCTCCACAGCCAGCCAGGATCCCACGTCATCCCAGCCAAAGGTGCCCGGCAGAATGTAGATGTCCTTGGCCTTCTCCATGATCCCGTAGTCAATGGACTGGGACTCCATGGCGTAAAACTCATGCTCCAGAACCCTCTCCTGATCCGGAGTCCCTATGGCCTCCTGGATGCGCATAAGCCTCTCATAGGTATCCGGCATGTACTGCCGGATGTTCTTCAGGATCGAGGAAACCTTCCATATAAACTGGCCGCTGTTCCAGAGATATTCCTCCGACGCCAGGTATTCCTTGGCCACCTCCAGAGTGGGCTTCTCCACAAAGCGCTCCACCTTGTAGGCCCGTCCCTCCGGCTCCCGGGAGTCAAACTTGATGTAGCCGTACCCTGTCTCCGGGTAATCCGGCGTTATGCCGATGGTCACCAGATTGGCGTTCTTCTCCGCGATCTGGCAGGCATCCTTCAAGGTAGTGAGATACATCTTATTGAATTTGATCAGATGATCGGACGGGAGTACCAGCATGAGGGCATCCTCATACTTCTTCGCTATATGCGCGGCTCCCAGGCCGATGCAGGGCGCTGTGTTGCGGCCCACCGGCTCGCAGAGAATGTTTTCCTCCGGAATGCCCGGAAGCTGATCGATGGCCAGCTGGCGGTAATCCCGGTTGGTGACAATATAGATATCCTCCATGGACACCAGCGGCGAGATCCGCTCCACTGTCAGCTGGATCATCGTCTTCCCGTCATCTGTCAGGGACAGAAACTGCTTCGGATGGTTTCTGCGGCTCTTGGGCCAGAATCGTTCTCCCCGGCCTCCTGCCATGATAAGGGCTGTTGTTTTCATCATTTCCTCCTATCTATATGCTCCCCCGTGTTTTCTGTCACAGTTCAGAGCCGTTGTATTTCTTCGCTTTCACCTGGGACTCCATATCGTAAATTCCCACGGTATTTTTGTTGGAAATCACCGTAATGCTGGTCACATCGTAGAGCCTGTGGTACACCACGTGCTCCCCCAGCTCGAAGCCCGTGCAGCTCATGCTCAGAAGATACTCCCCGCCCTGGAGGTTCATCTTCTGGGTGAACTCCACCACGTACTCGTCCCCCTTTTTCACCGGGCGGATATCCGCTCCCTCGTACATGGTGTTGGTCCCGGTGAGCTCCGTGCCCTTCTTGTCCTTGATGGTATAGGTGAAAATAGGGGCTTCGATATCCGCATAAAAGCGGATGCACTCCCGTATGGTAAAGCTCTCCCCCTTGAGGAGCAGGTTGGTCACATTTCCCCGCTCATCCAAAAGGCCCAGGTCATATATCTCCGCCCGGCCATCCCCGTACTCCGTCCGGTCCGGATTGATGGCCATGCGATCCCTCATGAGGGACTTTCCGCCGCCAGGCTCTCCTTCTTCTGCGTCCGCGCCGCCGCCCCCTGCACCGGAAGAAGCGCCGGCCTGCATCCCTTCCAGGTCCATGCCGCCGGAGAAATCGGAAAGCTCCACACATCCCGCCTCCCGCTGCTTCTCTTCGGCCAGCTCCGCCTTAAGCTCCGCCAGCTTCCCCGCCAGAATCTTCTTATACATATCCACCACCCGGCCCGGCGGGCCCTCGGCGATGAATTCTCCTTTATTTAAAAGCACTACCTTGTCGCAGTACTTGATGATGCTTCCCATGTCATGGGTCACCATGAGAATGGTGGTTCCCCTCTGGCGTATCTCCTCCATCTTCCGGTAGCATTTGGACTGGAAAAATACGTCCCCCACAGACAAGGCCTCGTCCACAATGAGAATTTCCGGGTCCACATTGATGGCCAGGGCAAAGGCCAGGCGTACAAACATACCGCTGGAATAGGTTTTCACCGGCTGGTACACAAAGTCCCCAATCTCCGCAAAGTCCAGGATGTCCTGAAGCTTGGCGTCCATCTCCTTCTTGGTATATCCCATCATGGTGCCGTTCATGTACACATTTTCAATTCCCGTGTAGTCCATATTGAAGCCGGCACCCAGCTCCAGGAGGGCAGATATCTTTCCCTCCACCTCCACCTGACCTGAGGTAGGCGTCAGCACCCCTGTGATAATCTTTAAAATCGTGGACTTTCCTGAGCCGTTGGTGCCGATGATGCCCACGGTCTGCCCCTTCTCCACAGTAAAGGAGAGATTGTTCAGGGCGTAAAAATCCCTGTGATAGTTTTTGTGGGACAGGCTGACGGATTCCTTCAGCCGGTCAATGGGCCTGTCGTAAAGCCTGTATATCTTTGTCACGTCCCGGACCGCGATGGCCGGGGCGTGGTTTCTTTCTTTCTCTGGCATTCCTGTCTCCATGTCCGGCCTGCGAAGAGGCCGCTTGTTTTTCACTGATAGTATAATCACCTGTGGGCATTATAATATTTCTGCCTTCCAAAATCAATCCTTTTTCATTCCGGGGGCATCGAAAAGGCTGCCGCGCAACCTCTCCCCCGCGCGGCAGCCCCTTTTTTCCTAGAAACGGAAGTCCCTCACTCCCTGTTCAATCTTTGCCAGATTCTCCCGGACAATCTGGCGCACCTTTTCTTTGGGAATATTCCCGATCTCCTTCTCAATCAGGGCTTCGCCGATGCGCTTCGTCCCCTCGGATCCATAGTCCACCAGGTACTCCTTTAACGTCATCAGGGCGTTGGGATGGCAGCAGTTCTGAATCTGCCCGCTCTTGCACAGGGACATGAAGCGGTCGCCGGTGCGGCCCTCCCGGTAGCAGGCCGTGCAGAAGCTGGGAATGTAGCCCATGCCCATGAGCCAGTTCACCACCTCGTCCAGCGTCCGGTTGTCGCTCACGTCAAACTGGGCGGAGCACTCCTCCTCTGGCTCCGGCTCATAGTAGCCGCCCACGCTGGTCCTGGAGCCGCCGCTGATCTGGGAAATACCCAGGTGAAGTACCCGCTCTCTTGTCTTTTTGTTCTCACGGGTGGAAAGAATCATGCCGGTATAGGGAACGGCAATGCGGATGCAGGCCACCAGCTTGGCAAAGGTGTCGTCGTCAATGCCGTTGTCAAACACATCCGGGTCAATGTCGTCCGCCCGGCGGATTCTGGGCACGCTGATGGTGTGGGGGCCTACGCCGAACACAGCCTCCAGGTGCTCCGCGTGCATCAGAAGGCCCGCAAACTCATAGCGGTACAGCTCCAGGCCAAAGAGCACGCCCATGCCCACATCGTCGATCCCGCCGGTCTGGGCCCGGTCCATGGCCTCGGTGTGATAGTCGTAATCGCTCTTGGGGCCCGTGGGGTGCATCTTCTTGTGGCTCTCCTTCTGGCAGGTGTCCTGGAACAGGATATAGGTGCCGATGCCCGCATCCTTGAGCTTCCGGTAGTTCTCCACCGTGGTAGCCGCGATGTTTACATTCACCCGGCGGATAGCTCCGTTCTTGTGCTTTATATTGTAAATGGTGTCAATGGACTCCAGCAGGTACTCGATGGGATTGTGCACCGGATCCTCGCCGGTCTCCAGGGCCAGCCGCTTGTGGCCCATATCCTGGAGAGCGATGACCTCCCGGCGGATCTCCTCCTGGGTCAGCTTCTTTCTGGGAATGTGCTTATTCTTGGCGTGGTAGGGACAGTATACGCAGCCGTTGATGCAATAGTTGGACAGGTACAGGGGGGCAAAGAGCACAATGCGGTTTCCATAAAAGTCCTTCTTGATCTGCTCCGCCAGCTCAAAAATCTCCTGGTTCTTGTCCTCCAGGGAACAGTCAAGGAGCACCATGGCCTCCCGGTGGCTTAAGCCCTTCCGCTCCCTGGCCTTTGCCAGAATCTCGTCGATGAGCGCCCGGTTGGCCCGGTTGGCCTCTCCGTAGGCCAGTGTCTCTTCAATTTCCTCATGGCTGATGAACTCCTCCGCATGAGATGATTTGGGGTCGTACTTCATATGCTTTCTCTCCTTTTCTTCGGGTCAGGGCCCGGTCTTTTTCCGAGCGCTTTCCCATTAGATTTTATAACTGTTCAAGATGGCGTGAAAGCAGGGGCCGCTCTATACACTCACAGTCGGACTGTCACACCCCTCCTGTCTTGGAATAAAGCGCCTTTGCCGATACTCCCGGCAGGCGGCCCAGCTTTCCCGACAGGGCGTTGATCACGTCCTGGGGCGCATCAATCACAATGCTGATAATGTTCACCTTCTTTTTCTCGTAGGGAAGGCCCATCCTTCCGATGATGTAGGCGCCGTACTGATGGAGAAGGCCGTTCACCCCGTCTGCGGAGCTCTTGTCCTCCACGATAATTCCAATCACCGCTATCCTCGTGTCCACGCGCATCCTCCCTCCCTGCGTAACGCCTGCTTTTCCCTGTTTTCACGCCGTCCTGAACAGTCACTATGACACTATGGTACTATGAAAAAAGGGCACTGTCAACCTCTGCGCTGAGACAGGAGAAGCCCCAGAAGCGTAAGTCCCATGCCTATCAGGGAGAGCAGCGTCACCGGCTCCCCCAGTATCAGGGCTGAAAATACAACCGTAATCACAGGCACAAGGTAGATGTACACGCTGGCCCGCACCGCCCCCAGGGACTTCATGGCATAGTTCCAGGACACAAAGCAGGCGGCGGAGGCGCCCACACCGAGATACACCATATTAAAGAGGTTTAACGGATCCGCAAACCTGGCCGGATCCGGCGTGAATCCAAAGAGGAACAGGGCGGGAATCATAAAGAGAATCCCATAGAAAAATGTATGCCGGGTGGAGGCGATCAGCGGATATCCGAATCCCCCCATTTTCTTTGAGAGAATGGAGTAGCAGCCCCACACAACGGCGGCCCCCAAGGCCAGCACATCCCCCAGGGGATTTAACTTCATCTGCGCCCCGTTAAAGCTGACCAGGCCGATGCCTGCCATGGCGGCCAGAAAGCCCAGGAGGAACCCCGCCCCCAGCTTCTCCTCAGACCGCATAAAAAGCCAGAAGAGAAAGGCGGTAAAAAAGGGGGCCGTGGCCACAATCACGCTCACGTTGGAGGCCATGGTGTAGGTCAGGGCGATATTTTCCATCAGATAATAGAGGCAGATGCCGCAGAGCCCCGCACCGATAAAGGTGAGCTCCTGCCTCTTTCCCGCGCCCCGTATGGGCCGCCGGTCTGCGGCGAGAAGCGCCAGATATCCGATGACAAACCGGTAGAACAGAATCTCCGCCGGGGCGAAGTCTGCGAGGAGCACCTTGGTGGAAATAAACGTAGTCCCCCAAATCAGAATTGTAAAAAGGGCCGCCAGATGGCCCGCTGCCGTCTTATTTTTCATAGGTTCATCTCCGAGGTAAATTTCGTGACTTTTATCACATAAAAAATTCCATTTCTGTGCTATACTATAGACATCAATATAGTTCAGGAGGATATACATTATGGCACTTACACATTTGACAAAGAATGATTTCGATCAGGCGGTAAACGCTGGTGATGATCTTGTTGTAGTTGATTTCTTCGCAACCTGGTGCGGCCCCTGCAAGATGCTGGCCCCTGCGGTGGAGCGGGCGGCTGATAAGCACCCCGAGATCCATTTTTACAAGGTAGATATCGACGAGGTTCCGGATCTGGCCTCCCGTTTCCAGATCATGAGCGTTCCCACCCTGCTCTACATGCGCAGAGGACAGGTGGTGTCAAAGAGCATCGGCCTCATCTCCCCGGCGGAGCTGGAGAATAACCTGGCCAAAGCCAAGGCATAACCAAAACCGTCCATGCAATCCCGCGCCCTGCCGGGCGCTCTCACATAAAGAGCCCTGTACGGACACTCCTCCGCACAGGGCCTTTTTGCGTCCCGTCACACCAGGCTCCCCTTCTCCTTCAGCCACTTCCTTCTCTCCCGGTAGTCCGGAAGGATCCGCTCCACCTGGGCCCAGAACCTGGGCGAATGGTTCATCTCGATCCGGTGGGCCAGCTCGTGGACCACCACATAGTCTAAAACCGCCGGGGGCATCAAGATCAGCTTCCAATGAAAATTCAGATTTCCCTTGGCACTGCAGCTCCCCCAGCGGGTCTTTGCAGCCTTTATGGCGATCCGTCCGTAATCCACGCCCATTTTTTCCGCAAAGTACGCGGCCCGCTCCTCAATCCGCCTGCGGGCCTCCCGCCGGTAGGCAGCCTCCAGGGCCGGATTCTCCTCGTAATCCCGGGGCGGCACATCCTCCCTGGCCTCCCGAAGCCGCCTGACCTCGAACCATTTCTCCACGATCCAGGCCTGGTGCTCCCGCACAAATTTCATCACTGCCTGGCTGCCAGCCCCCTGGGGAGCGCGCAGCACCACCCGGCCGTCCTGCCGGACCTCCAGTCCCAGGGTGCAGCGGCGGGAGTAGACCACCTCCACCCGGATGGCGCCCTCTTTCTCCCCCTGTCTCCAGCCAATCTCCACATTCCGTATCATGGCAGATTCCTAGAGCACGTCGGAGAAATGGGGCCGCAGCCGCTTAAACATCCCCAGGCCCACTGCCAGCACAAGGAGGGTGACCGCCCAGTAATACACCGTCAGCGTAGGCCTCTCCCAGAACCAATGGCCGGTGAGCATGCTGTCCCGGTAACCGGCCACAATATAATAAAAGGGATTCAGCTTAAAAAGCATGCCAATCCAGGGCGCCCGCGCCGTAAACATGGCCTCGTCGTACATAATCGGGGTTGCCCAGATGCCAAACTGCAGGCAGATAGCCACAATCTGCGCCATATCCTTGAAAAATACGTTCACCGCGCTGGTGAAAAAACCGATGGCCAGGGCCAGCATGGAGGCCGCAAAGGTGTAATAGAGGATCTGGATCCAGGTAATCCTCGGCTCGGTCCCCGTAACCAGGTAGAGCCCCAGCATGATGACTACAAAAAATCCATGGACCATCAGGCAGGATATCAGCTTGATGAGAGGCAGAACCTCCACCTGGAACACCACCTTTTTCACCAGGTAATTATATTCCTGCAGGCAGTTGGTGACCGCGTTCAGCGTCTCGCTGTAAAAAAACCAGGGCACGATCCCCGGCACCAGCCAGACCACATAGGAGGCTCCGGGAACCGGGGGCGCGGTCCGAAAACCGCTCTCGCCGAACACAAAGGCGTAGATGGCCACCGTGACGATGGGCTGAATAAACATCCAGACAACACCGAAGTAGGATCCCACAAAGCGCTTGCGGAAATCCGCCTTTCCCAGATCCAGTATGAGTTTTCTCTTTCGGAAAATTTCTTTTCCCAATGTGAGCACGTAATGCATCCCACCGCTCCTTTTATCAGAACTTAAAGGTATCCTGGAACCCGCCCCACTTTTTATCCTTCTCGGAGATAATGAGCTCCATTCCCTCCGGTATGGGCCAGTCCACGCCAATCTGGGGATCGCTCCACAGAAGGCCGCCCTCATCCCCCGGATGGTAAAAGTCCGTGCACTTGTAGGCAAATTCCGCCTCGTCGGAGAGAACTAAAAAGCCGTGGGCAAAGCCCTCGGGAATGTAGAACTGCTTCTTATTCTCTGCGGAGAGCGTGACGCCGAACCACTTTCCGTAGGTCTCGGAATCCGCCCGCAGATCCACCGCCACGTCAAAGACCTCTCCTCTGAGCACGCGGACCAGCTTCCCCTGGGGATACTGCTTCTGGTAGTGAAGCCCCCGGAGCACGCCCTTCACGGACATGGACTGATTGTCCTGCACAAAGGTCATGTCCAGGCCTGCCTCCTTAAAATCATTCTGATTATACGTCTCCACAAAATAGCCTCTCTCGTCCTTAAACACCGTAGGCTCAATCACATATAAGCCCTTGATCTCGCAGGGCGTTACCTTTATCTTTCCCATCCGTACATCTTGCTCCTTTCCTTTCACAGAGGCGTTTCCGCCCGCTGTCCGGCTTTTCATCATGTTCTTCCAAGCCGCTGCCATCTGGCAAATCGCAACAGTTCAGACGGCGGATCTCTTCTTGTCCGCCGTCTGAACTGTTACGGCAATTTTACCACAGATTCCCCTAGCTGGCAATATCCACCCGCAGGCACACCACGGCGAAAATCCGCACAATCACGTACACGTCAAGGGCCGTCATGCCAAAGAGCAGCATCCGCCCGTCTCCCCCGGCCCGCGCCAGGCTCCGGCCCCGGACGGTGAGAAGAAGCATGGGCAGAAGGGGCAGGAGGTAGCGCCCCTGAACTCCCTCTATCTTGGTGGCGGACACCGGTGTCCAGCCCAGGAGCATGGAGAACATCAGAGCTCCCAGGCAGGCCAGGCTGAGAAACCAGATCCACGCCTTCTGGCCCATGGACATCTCCTGCCCCCTCTCCCCCGGCCCCGCAAAGGCCAGCACCCAGAGAATGGCCCACATGGCCAGGATAACCCAGAAGGGCGTGTTGAGCACCGGATCCAGGTTTCCAAGGGCGCCGCCCATCATACCGGTAAACAGGCTCTCCCCCTTCCAGGCCAGGGTGTCATAACACATCTTCAGGACAAATTTGGGGTTGTGGACCAGCCAGGAAAGGGTGTAGCCCTCCTCCCCGGCCCAGGCCATATAGCTGTCCGTGGCCTCCACATACATGGACACGGTTCCCCGGTTCACTAAGAACATGGACAGGGCGAAGGCCCCCAGCACCAGGGCGGCGCTTCCCGTCCATTTTTTCCAGTCCCCGAATTTGCGCACCGGGATTAACAGGCAGTATCCGGCGATCACGCCGTAGACCATTTTGCAGGGGCCCATGATCCCCAGAACCAGTGCCAGAAAGATCACGTCCCTGGGGCGCACGCTCTCCTGCCGGAAGGTCAGATCCAGGCATATCGCCCCAAAATACCCGCTGCACCCAATGATCATCACATCGTAGGACAGGGAGGCCGCCAGATGGAGGGTCATGGGGAGCATATACACGCCGAACAGCACTTCCCGGCCAAAGGGCAGCCGCCGCATGGCCAGATATCCCATGGCTCCCAGAAAGGCCAGGTTAAACAGCCGCCCCATATAGAGAAGCCCAAGCCCGCCCAGGCCCAGGATCCGGGCCAGAGTGATGCCCAGGGCCTGGGGCACATAAGCCAGCGGGGTGGTCCGCACGGGAAGCTGATAGGAAACCGCTTCCCCTTCCATCCCCGCGCCCCCAAGGCCTCTCTCCCAGATAAAGCGGTAGGTCTCCTGGGTGAGCTCCTGGCCCAGCACCCTCGCCTGGACGGACGCCTCCTCTGTCCCGTCCGCAGCCTGCGCCGCTTTCCCTGCCGGTTCTTCGTCCGCAGCCTGCGCCGCTTTCCCAGATGCCTTAACTTTGTCCGCGCTTTTCGGGCCGCTCCCGTCGTCCTTCATCACATCGTCCACATCCTCGATAAAGGCGTCCTGGGCCCGTATCAAAACCCGCCCGTCCTCTGTGCAGGCTTCCTTTCCCATAAGCCGGTTGGAGAGCTGATAGGCGCTGATGTAGTGGCTCACCTCGTCCGGCGCGGAGAGAGGCGGAAGAACCGCCAGAAACATAAGCCCTGTCCCCAAAAATGCGGCCAGGAAGAACCGTTCCAGGGACAGCCGCTCCCTCACAAAGGCCAGCCAGCCCACCGCCAGAAGCAGGGCAAGCCCATATGCGGCGAGTAGTCCGTAGGATGGGAGAAGCCAGCCGGCCCCGCTGGCTGCGGCCCCGTCCTTCACGTCAAACAAGTGCCACAGAATCAGCAGCAGTACACAGCCGGCAAGTCCCGCCGCCTGCAGGGCCCGTGGGGAGAGAAATGCCCTTCCGGCGCTTTTTTTGCTGTTTTTCATTTTTCCGCCCGCCTTTCCTGCAGGGCCTCCCCGGCCTCCAGCTTCTCAAGCCTGGCTGTAAGCTCCCGCTCCCGCTGCGCCGACTGCTCCAAAAGCTCCTCCTTCTTTTTCTCCTCCAGGGCAAGCTTCTGGACCAGCTCCTTTAAGCGGCTCTCCAGCTGCGACACCTGGAGCGTCATGGTAAAAAGCTTAACCATGAGGAGGAAGATCATGGAGAGGAACAGGAAATTGGGGGTGGAATAAATCCCCAAAAGCCTGGCGCACAGGTCCGCCAGGGGCGGAAAGACGGCAAATACAAACAGGATGGCGGACAAAACCACCCAGAACAGGGCCGCCTCAATCTGCACCTTGGCCTGCCGTATCCTGCGCATCATAAACGCCACGGTCATAAAGGACACGATCACCAGTATGATCCGGAAAATCGTCTGCATCATTTTTCTTCCCTGCCTTTTTTCTTCCAATACTCCGGATTGGACGTCCACTTTCTCACAAGGCTGCCCGGCAGCACCCGCCAGCACTTCCCCGCCCGGTATCCCATATACTTAAAGCCGCTCTGCACAATCATGCCGGGTATCAGCCAGGGCCGTCCCTTTTTCAGGAGATAGGCCGCTGTTTTTTTCACCAGCCGGATCCCCTCCCCCTCGGAGGCCAGTCCCCCAAATACCTCCGGATGC
This sequence comes from uncultured Enterocloster sp., assembly GCA_944384065.1. GTDB lineage: Bacteria > Bacillota > Clostridia > Lachnospirales > Lachnospiraceae > Enterocloster. The sequence goes on from CALWRY010000009.1 coordinate 25,794, forward strand.
TCTGTCTGGGAGACCGCCAGGTCAAAATACCGCTTGAACTGCTGCATACAGGTATAATTGTGGGAGTGGTACACTCGGGCCTGGGCCGCGTAGGCCACGGCATAGTCGTCCTCCAGCACGGCCTTCCCCGCAAATATCATATCCTCATTGAAAATCGCAGGACTTATAAAACCGCCCTCAAACCAGAACTTCTCCCTGTCATAGGCGCAGCACACATCCGAGGCAAAAAAGGTCTTGATGCCCAGCCTGGGCAGATCCGCCCGTGTCTTCACGCGGCTTTCATCCGGGTAGTTAAAGCTCCGGGTGTACTGCTCCGCCAGGGAGCAGTCCTCATAGGCCAGCTGCCTGGCATAGGCCATGATCACAGACTCTCCCTGGGGGCCTTTCTCAGAAAACGCCCGCACCAGGTTTTCGATCAGCGCATTGTCCGCCGGAACCGCGTCGTCCGTCATAAATACAATGATGTCCGCCCGGCTGAATCGGGCTCCCGCGTTCCGGGTGCCTCCGTGATCAAAGGCCTCTTTGGTCAGGTGATGGACCTCCAGGCCCGGAATGCCGCGAAAGCCCTCCTCCTTCCAGTAGGCCCGTTCCGTGTTCATGACAATGATCTTTCCAATCGGATAGGTCTGAAGGCTGAGCATTTTTAAAAGCCGTGAAAACTTCTTGTCCGGCTTGTAGACCGGGATGATCACATCCACGGTAAGCCTTTTGCCTTCCCCCATTTTTCTATCCGCCATAATCCGCATTCTTCCTTTCCTCCCGGCCGCAGACCGTAAGCGTCCAAATTCCGAATCCCAGGGTCAGCCCCGCCATCAAAAGCAGATAGCAGACCGCCGCCCCATGGATCCCAAGGCTCTCCACCATGGGCCGGGAAATGAGCCAGGCCATCCCCGCGCCCGCCGCATAGACCGTAAAAATAGCCCGCTGCCGGCGCGCGATCACCAGCGCATAATACATCAGATTGGCCAGGGCGTAAAAGCCGCCTCCCAGCACAATCAAGGCAAAGTCCATCCAGTACCGGTTAAGGCTCCCGCCATAGCCAGCCCCGAGAATAAGCTCCACCACCGTGAGGATCCATTTTCCCAGGACAAAGGCAGCCCCTGCCGCCAGAACGGTAAGCCCTCCCACCATGAGAGCCAGCTTAAGGAGCTCCCGCTTAAAGTCCGAAATCCGTTTCCCGTCCCACAGGGCGGTCAGCCTTGTGAGGAAGGGGCGGATGATGAAATTCGCTACCATATAAATAACAGAGGTGGGCATAAAAATCAAGTTAAAGTATCCCGAATCCGCGTCGCTCATATACCGGTCGATGGCATATTTTGCGGAGGAAAAAATATAAAAATCCAGGAACACAGAGGCGAACAAAAAGGCCGTGCTCCGAAAAAGCCCTAAGACCGCTCCCCGCCGCCGCTGCCAATCCACGCCCGGAAGCGCCCGGATCACATCCTGGTTAAAAAGAAAAACTCCCGCAATCTGGGCGCACACCGCTCCTTGGCAGGCCGCTGTCAAATCCCCCGTAAGGCCCAGAAGCCCCAGGCAGGCGCACACGGAAAGGATGGTGCGGAAAAAATTAGACTTTCCTGTTAAATACAGGCTTCCCTGGCGCTGAAATTCCGACTCATACACATCCGCGAACCCGTCAATCACTTTATAGCAGACCAGGAGGAACAGGACAAACGCCTTGTGGCCGTCATAGCGCCCCAGCATGAGCATGATCCCCAGGAAGGCGCCGCCGCCTGCCAGAGCCGCCAGACAGGTGAGCCTTCTATGGCACAGGTAATCGCCAAAGGAATACTCCCCCTTCCCATCCGTGATCTGGAAGGGCCGGATCCCAAAATATGCCACAATAAACAGCTGCTGGCCCAGGGTGGAAAAGCCAAAGGAAAAAATCCCTCCCTCCTCCTCCCCGGCCATGCGCATCACAAACACGGACAGCACCATGCTGGCCAGGGCGTAGCAAAAGCTGCCCGCTATGTTCCAGAGCATGTTATAGCGCTCCAGGCGGGGGCCGGCGTACAGCAGCCGTCTCGTCAGGCCCCTCATCCTACGCCTCCCCCTGCCGCTTGCGGAAATTTTGAATCACCAGAATGGAAATCAGCATGCGGGCCATATAGCTGGCGGCTGTAAGCGGCTTTAAATAGCTCTCCCCTGCGGTCCGCTCGTCGATAATCACGGGAACCTCCGCCACCCGGGCCCCCTGCTTTATGAGGAAGGAGATGGTGTCCGGCTCCGGACCATAGTTTAAGTTCAGGGCAAATTCCTCGATCATCTTCCTGGAGAAAAGCCGCATCCCCGAGGTGGGATCCGTAAGCCTGGCCCCTGTGGTCAGCCGGATGGCCGCGCCGATCATGCGGCTACCGATCATGCGCATGGACCAGTCCTTCTTCCCCTCCAGAAAGCGGGAGCCGATGACAATGTCATAGCCCTCCCGCATTTTTCTCTCCATCGGGGCAATGTACTCCGGGCGATGCTGACCGTCCCCGTCAAACTGAATGGCGTAGGCATAGCCTTTCTCATAGGCGTAGCGCATTCCCGCCTGAAAACAGCCTGCCAGCCCCAAGTTCACCGGCAGATCGAGAAGGTGAAAGCCCCTCTCCCGGCAGATGGACGCGGTTTTATCCCGTGATCCGTCGTTTACCACAATGTAATCCAGCTCCGGGAATTCCTCCTTTAGCCGCTTCACCACCCGCTCAATATTTTTTTCCTCATTATACGCCGGTATCACCAGCAGAACCTTATTTATCACTTTCTCCAGCCTCCGGAAAGGAGCCACGCCTCGGCCAGGACCAGGCGCAAAAACGCTCTGGCCGCCGTCAGCTTTATCATTCCTGCTCCCAGATAGGTTTTATAATAATACAGCTTGCTCTCGTGGAGGAGCCGCTGCTTGGCGGTCATCCCCCGTATGCTCTTGTCAATGCTCACCGAGTGGGCGTGGATGTAGGAGACATCCGTCACAAGAAGCTCCGCCAGGCCCCGCGCCGCCAGTTTTCTCGCCAGAACCTTCTCCTCATAGTACAGAAAAATGTTCTTATCAAAAATATTCCCCGCTTCCTCCCGGTTAAAGCAGCTCATTTTCAGCATAAAAAAGGAGCCGGGCAGCGCCCCCACAATCCGGCTTTTTCCGTCGTCTCCCCTGGGCAGGCGGCCCACAGGCGTGATGAGCCAGGGCCTGAAAATCCGGCGGCAGATCGCCTCTGTGTCCAGCAGATCCTTCCACATCGGCAGAAGATCCCAATAAGAAAAAAGCCGCCTGCCCTGGGGGCTTTTCACCCAGGCGGAGGCCGCCGCCCCGTTCTCCTGGCGCCTAAGCGCCTCCTTTACCCGGAAGATGCAGCGGTCCGACACGTGGATATCCGGATTGGCAATCGCGATATAGTCCGGGGCTAAATTGGCCATGGCGTAGTCAATTCCCGCCTGGTTTCCCGCCCCGTAGCCTCCGTTTTTCTCCGTGCGCAGCAGATGGACGGCCGGGCCGCAGGCCCTTTTGCCTCCCTCTTTGCTCCCGGCAGGGCGCTCCTGTGCGCTCCTGTTTTTGAGGACGGCCAGGCGCTCCCAGGAATCATCCGTGGAGCAATTGTCCACCACCACCAGATCCGTCAGAAGGCGGCTGGATGCAAGCTCCTCTATCAAAGACAGCGTGGTGGAGGCGTCGTTATAGTTGAGCACAATGCAGCAGATTTTATCCATTCCCGCCACCTGCCTTTTTTCTCCCGTCGATCACCCGCATTCCCAGATGCCGGCTGATAAAAAAGCGGAAAGCCGGGCAGAGGCGGGTTATCTGGTTGAGAGCCCACCAAGCCTGCATATACAGCCATTTTCCCTTTACCAGGGGCATCCCCTTCCAGGGCGTCCGGGCCAGGTATCCCAGATACAGCTTTTTATAATGGTTCCGGCTCCCCGCAATCCAGGGACGCTCGTCCCCCAAAAAGTGAATAATCACCGGTTTTTTCCTGGCCTCCCGGAAGGCAGCCTCCCCCACCTGGCCGTAGGCCCTGCACTGCCCTACAAGCGTGGGGTAACGGTAATACCGATAGTTGGTAAAGAAATTGTACTTCGGCGGCAGGGGCAGAATCCTTCCCCGCAGAGCCCCATTGAGCGTGTCCTGATCGCAGGCAAAGAGGTTTCCTCCCCTCTCCCTGTAAAAATCCAGCAGGGCCTTTAGGGTTCCCTCCCGCCTCCAGGCTGCCAGATCCATCAGAATAACGCCGGAATTAAAATAGGGCTCGTCCTTTTTTAAGCCGATGCTCTCCCTCATTTTCTCATACACCGTGGGCTCCATGACCATACCGGCCAGATTTCCCTTAAGATCCGTCCGGTAGAGCCCCCGGATGCCGCCACGCACAATGGTATCGCAGTCCAGATACAGGGCCCGGTCCACTGACGCAGGTAGGACCTCCAGCGCAAAAAGACGGGCCATGGCGCTGATATCGAATCCTCTTGTATCCACCTCGTAGGGGAAACGGTCCCGCAGCTCGCCCATCTCTGCCATGTGGACCTGCCGTCCAAAGCGGGCCCCTATGGCCTTTAAGCGGTTTTCAAAGTTCCGGCTCATCCCCACCGACAGAACATAGATCTCCAGCTTCGGAATGTTCCGGTTATTGTCCAGCAGGGAATACAGGGAAGCGCCTAAGTGGCAGGCGTACCCGTCGTTGGAGGCATATATGATGTTGATCGGTTTTCCCTCTCCATATCTTTCCATTTTAATTCCCTGTTCCTTACATTCTTTGGTCATTTTATTTACGATTTTACAATAAGACCGAAAAAAAGTAAATCACATATGGCATTTTTCCCATAAATATGCTAAATTGTAACTGTTTAGGGCGGCGCGCCCCAGGAGGGGGGATTCCGTTCCGAACGGCTATGTTAATTTATTTTAGGAGGTTGCATCATGCGAAAGTTACTTAAAGCTTCGGCAGTGGCGGCCCTGGCGGCCATTCTGGGAGCAGGACCGGCCACAACGGCCCTGGCAGCCCAGAGTGATTACAACACTGGCCCTGCCTTTGCAAATACAGTTTCCCAGGAGGCCCCCGGCGCGGACTACACCACCGGCCCCGGAGCCATCACCGGCCCTGGCGGGGATTCCGGAACGGACGCCGGCCAGACCGGATCCGGCCAGTCAGGCACGGCTGCGGATCAGTCGGGCGCAGGGACTGCGGACCAGGCCGGAACGGCAGCGGATCAGTCCGGCGCCGGGACTGCGGATCAGACCGGAACGGACGCCGGTCAGACCCAGGAGGCACCGCCCATTCTCACCACGGAAACCACCAACCAGGCATTTTTCCAGATTCAGCTCCTTAAGTCGGATCTGACCTGGACCACCCCGGTCACCGGCGATTCCGTCATCGAGCCGGGGGCTGACGGATTTTTGTCCATGTCCATCTACATTAACAACCTGCCGGGAGATGTGCTCTACCGCACCTACTCCAGCTATACCGGATGGACCCAATGGGCGATGAACGGCGGACACACCGCATGGAACCTTGGCTTCCCCGTGGAGGCGATTCAGATTCGGTTAAACGGCGTGTTCGGCGATCAGTTTGACATCTACTATACCTCCCGTCTGAACGACGGAACCCAGTGCAGCTGGTCCAAAAACGGCGCCTCGAACGGCACCATGAACACGGGCAAGTTTATCACCGGCCTGCGCCTCTCCATGTGGGGCAAGAACGTGGCCGGGGCTTCCTATGACCTCAGCTCGCCCCTGGTGGCAGCTGCAGCGGACGGCATCCAGTTTGTCAACGGCATGCCCTTCTACAGCAGCGGCAACGGACAGCCCTTCACCGGCTGGGCCTGGAATGACAGGGACCGCTACTATTTTGTGAACAACAATCCGGTGGTGGGATGGCAGTACATAGACGGCTACAAGTATTACTTTGAAGCGGACGGAAAGCTGGTTCAGGATCTGGAGCCCTACCTGGGGAACGCAGGCCCCTTCATGATCCGCATCAATAAGGCCATGAACTGCACCACTATCTATATGAAGGACGGGGACAATGGATATATTATCCCCTTCAAGAGCTTCCTCTGCTCCACAGGCGACGACACGCCTCTGGGCGATCACGTGACCCCGGAGAAGTACCGCTGGAGGCTCATGGTGACCGACGAATACTGCCAGTACCTGACCCGCCTGGGCCCGGGTCTTTCCATCCTGCTTCACTCTGTAATTTACGAGCGGCCGGATCCCTACACCTTAAAGCCCGACACTTACAACTGGCTGGGCGCCACCAAGTCCCACGGCTGCATCCGCTTCACCACTGCGGACGCCAAGTGGATCTACGACCACTGCCCGGTGGGCACCACCATCAATGTATATGAGTCCACGATTCCCGGACCCTTTGACCGTCCGGCCATCAAGGTTATGATTCCCACGACCCAGAGATGGGATCCCACGGATCCCACCGTTCCGGAGAATGGACTGGCGCAGTAGAAAGGAGCGTCATATGGCATTTATCGGAGGTATTGTTGGCATCACCCTGGCTCTCGCTGTGTACGCAGGCATAGTTGCCCTATTCTTTTACATTCTGTACCGTGTCATCAAAGCCGCGGTGAAAAATGGAATCCTTGAAGCGGATGAGGCAAAAAAGAACCGCTAGTCGGACGCCGCGCAGCGCCGGGAGGATGAAGATATGCGAAGAAAAGACCGGGAGATTACAGATTTTTCAAAGATGCTGGAGGTGCTGTCCTCCTGCGATTGCTGCCGGATCGGCCTGACGGATGAAGGCCAGGCCTATATTGTACCCATGAATTTCGGCTATGAGGCGGCAGGCGGAAGCCTGATTCTGTACTTTCACAGCGCCGGGGAGGGGCGGAAAATCCGCCTGATTCCCCGGCAGGATACCGTGAGCTTTGAGGCGGACTGCCGCCATGAGCTGATAGAGGGGGACAGCCCCTGCGCATTTTCCTTCCGCTATCAGAGCGTGATGGGAACCGGGAAGCTTAAGCTGCTTTCCGGCCAGGAGGCCAAAATCCACGGCCTTGAGAAAATCATGGAGCACTATACATCCGCCAATCACTGGGATTTTCGCCCGGAGATGGTGGAGCGGGCCGCTGTGCTGCGGCTGACGGTTCTGGACTGGTCCTGTAAGATGCATTAGAGCGCTGCCTTTTAGGGATTTTAATTTTAATGAAGATGGGGATACCGTACCAATTAAAGACGGCATCCCCCTTTTATTTCCCTCACCGCGTCCATCAGCGCGTAATACAGATAGGCATCCCTGACTCTCGCCTCCGGGTGGACAAAGGAGATGACTGCTGTTTTTCCATCCAGAAAATACCGGACGCCCCTGGAGGTCATCCTCCAGTCCACAGAGCGCCCATGGCAGAAGCCGTCCACAAAGGCCCTCTCCGTACCGCAGCAGATAATAAAGTCCGCGTCATAGAGAGCTGTCTGCCGTTTTAAAATTTCACGGTTATTCACAGCGGCCTGATAGACGGCCCTGCCGTCTGCGGTGTGCCCTCCGAAGGTCTTCTTTACATTCACAACCGCTATCTTTTTCAGCATGTCCCAGCGCCGTTTCTCATTGTCCCGCTCCATCTCCCTCCAGGGAAATTCCTTCTCCCAGGCAAGTATTCCCTCCGTCCATCGGGCAATGTTGTCCCAGGTCTGGGGCCGTCCGCCCTCAAAGAGAAATTCCCGCAAATCCCGCCTCTCTCCCCCATTCATCTCCTTCATCACATACACAATCCGATACCGGGCGGTGAGAAACTGCGCCTCGTCAACTGCACCGTCGGCGGATAAGCTGGGAATCCTTCTGCGAAGCTCGGAAAAGAGCTTGTTTTCTTCCGTTCTTATGGACACAGCAAAAGCCCCCTTTATTCCGCCAGCTTATACCCACAGTTCCCACAGAACCGCATGCCGTTTGTCTTCGCGCCGCAGTTGGGACAGAAGTTGGGGATTGCGCCGTGCTGAGTCTGTCCGCTTCCGGCGTTCCCTTGGCTATAAGGCGCCTGGCCTCCCGCCGTCTGGGCCGCGCCCGCTCCGGCCATCTGCGCCGCCATCTGCTGTCCCATGGCAAAGCCTGCGGCCATTCCCGCCATATCGCCGGCGGATCCGCCTTTTGCAATGGCTTCCCCAAAGGCCGCCTGCTGGAACCGCCCCATGTCCCCAATCATGCTCTGGGCTGCGGCCTTCTCCGCCATCTGCTGCACCTGCTCGGGATAGTTGAAGTTTGCAATCGTAAAGGAGGGAATACTGATGCCGATGGACAGCATTTCCATATCCAGATCCTCCCGGATGCCATCGCCGATCTCCCTGGCGTTCTGCTGCAGGTTGAACATATCCCGCCCCTTGGCGGCAATCCACTTCATAAGGAGCTGATCCAGGGATGAGATAATCCGCTCCTTCACGTCCTCCACTGTAAACTGCTGGCGGATGCCCGCGATTTTCTCAATCAGCACATCATAATCCGCCACCTTGCAGGTAAAGGTGCCGAAGGCACGGATTGGCATGCCGCCGGGCAGTCCGGCAGCGGGGATAAGCACTGGGCTCTTGGTTCCCCATTTCACAAGGATCTCCTTTGTGTTGATAAACAGAACCTCCGCCCGGATACCGCTGTTAAAGCCAAATCTAAATCCCTTTAGTGTGGAGAGAAAAGGAATGATGTCCGACTCCATCTCAAAGCTCCCCTCCTGGGTGAACACGCCCTCCACCACGCCATTGTACAGAAAAATGGCGTCCTGACCAGGCCGGATAATCAGGCGGCTTCCCTTTTTGATCTCCTGATTGCTCCACTTCCAAAAGAGCACGTCGTCGCGGAACTCCCGCCACTCAATCACATCCGAAAATTGATTTCCAAATAACCCCATCGCAAAATTCCTCCTTAGCCGTCAAAAGAAGTAGAAGAACAGGGCCAAAAGCACGATGATAAGGAGCACGCACAGGGCGATTTTGAATACGCTCTTGGGGTATTCCCCCTTGATCATCCCGGTCTGGCCGTTGATCAGCACATGGTACAGCTTATCCCGGTACTGGTACGCCGTAGCGTAGATTGGCACCAGTACATGCTTATAGGTCTGCCTGGAAAATACCGGGTAAATCATAGTCCCCTCCACCTGATCGTAGCGGCTTAACACCTCGCTCTCCGCCAGCCTGGTGAGATGCTCCCGCATCTCCGCCACCCCCTGGCGGCAAGCATCGTCCAGGGAAACCGAAAAGCACTCCGCCCCATACCCGGAAAGATACTCCGGGGCATAGGAGGCCAGCTCCTGTGTGTTGAAGCTGTCCATACCCTCTAAAAGCCCAGCATCCAGCCGCCCGGAGGCCGGAACCAGAAGGTCGTCAAAATGATAGGAAATGTGGCCGCTCACCGGATGCCAGGTGATGTACGTCCGGGTTTTCGTTTTTCCATCCGAATCCCGGTAGGTCTCATGGTGGATCCGGCCGCCCCTGGCCTGATAGTCCGTCTCCGTCTGGGCGTCAAAGGTCCAGTAAGGGAGATAGATGCCCTGAATCCGGTCCTGCTGGTACAAGTGCTTAAGCTCCCCGGGCGCCCAGAAGCGTCCCCGCACCCAGCTGGTAAATTTCCGCCCTGCCATCTCCTTGTCAAACTGGAAGGGAATCACCCCGTCGGGAACCAGGGCGTCCTCCTGCTTATCCGCCAGGACATATTTGGAGCCGCAGTAAGGGCACTCCACCGCTGTGCTTAAGGCATCCACCTCCACCTTGGCCCCGCAGCCCTGGCACACCATGGTGTGGGAGGTCTTCTCCTGGGCGCGGATGGTCTGGCGGGCCCCCCGGGTAACCGAGTGCTCCCTTATATTTTCCTCAATATTCTCAATCTCCCGGGAAGCGCCGCAGCTGGGACACTTTAATGTCTGGCTTTCCGGGTCAAACTCCATGACGCTCCCGCAGTTTTTGCATTGGTAAAGCTCCGCCATAGCTTACAGCCCCAGCTTGGCCTTTAAAGCCGCAAGCTCGTCCTCCACCTCCGGGCTGGACTGGGAGGGCTCATCATACTTGCGCATCAAATCCTCCGCCGTGGCCTCCTTCTGGTTCAGCTCCGCCATGGCCTCTGCCTCGTCCAGCATCCGGTTGGCCTTCTCCTCCATCTTGTCAAAGGCGGATAGGGTCTCCCCCGCATTTCCAATGCTGGATCCCAGCTGATTCATCTTCTCCTGGGTCTTGGCCACCGCCATCTTGGCCTTGATGGCAGAACGCCTCTGCTGAAGCTGTGCCAGGTCCTTCTCCAGCTTGTCATGCATCCGGCGCATGTGGTCAGAATTTGCCTGGGCTGCGGCATACGCCTGTTCCAGAGACTGCCGCTGTCCGGCCAGAGCCGTCTTTTTCTCCAAAAATACCCGCGCGTCATTCTCATTTCCCGCCCGCAGGGCCTTCTCCGCGTAGCGGGTCATCTTCTCCATCTCCCGCGCATTCTCGTCCAGATCGCGCTTGGCCTTCTTCTCCGCTGCCATGACTGCCGCTGTCTCCGCCTTTACATTTCCCAAATCGCTCTCAATATCCCTTATGTACTGATCCACCATCTTGGCCGGGTCCTCCGCCTTGTCCAAGAGCGCATTGATATTTGCCGACATGATATCCGTAAACCGCTTTAAAATGTTCGCCATAGATGCATCCTCCTTATAGAATCTGTTTTCACTACAAAGTATATCGGAAACTATCTGGTTTTGCAATTGACAATTCCTCCCGCCGGCCATGTTTCCGTCTTTAGCCGGGCGGAAAAATTAGGCGTCCTTGGGGCATGTGCCCTCCGAAACAGCTGCTTTCGCCGGATCATAGGGCCTGTCCGGGTCCAAAAGCAGGCCACCGTGAAGAGTCGGGGCCTTGGCGGGCTTCCTGTAATCCCCGTACTCCTTTTTCAGGCGCTTGTCGTAGCCCACCGGCACAGGGATTTTCCGGTTCTCAAAGGGCTTATAGACGGCCTGCGAGAACCAGCTCCGCTTCCAGGTATTTTTCTCCAGATGCTGGATAAATGTGGTGCTGCACACATATTTTCCCGGTTTTCCCGCAAACAGGGCGCAGAGCCTCTCGTAAAAGCCGCAGGCCCGCTCCTGAGGGATGGAGAGAATCCGCCCGATGCGGTTTAACAGCCATCCCGCCCGGGTGGCATTCTCATAATAGTCAAACCGGTACCAGGTGTAGAGAACCATCCACACAGTCCGCACCGCCCAGGCCCAAAGCCGGGCTGCAGCCCGGGAATCCGGCATGTTGTCCAGGGGAAATATATCAATAAAAATGCCGCAGTTATAGCCGGCCCGCCTATCCTCCGCATTGCAGCCCGTGGTCCGCGTATCGCGGATCTGCGCGTGGCCCCGGAGGTAATTCTTTTCTGTCCGGTAGGTCTGAAGAAGCAGGTATTCCGGAAGCTCAGCCCTTGCCGCTGCCAAAAACCGGTCGTAGTCCTCCCGCAGCATCACCAGGTCAATGTCGTCATCCCATGGGATGTAGCCCTCTTCGCGGATGCACCCGATAAGGGTCCCGCTGTCCGCAAAATAGGTGAGGCCGTATTTCCTGCATATCCGCTCTACTTCGTCCAGCATGGCAAGCTGCACGGCCCAGACCCGCTTGGTCTTTTCCGTAACCCTATAGCCGCTGCGGACCTCCTCTTTATAAAAATCCGTCTCCTCCACAATAGCCTCCTTCTTTCACAGGTCCCGCTCAGGCCCTTCGCCTCCAACGCCTTCTAAACACGGCTGCGCTTTTTCTTAAGAATCCGTCCCCGGCAAAAAACAGCAGCAGAAAATAGACGACCGCCCCCGCGCACACCTGCCCGAAGGTCATAAGCGGGCCGGGCGCTACGACATTTCCCAGCATACGGACCGCCGCGAACATTACGGCCGCTGCCGCAAGCCGTTTCACGCTGCAGGCGGCCAGCAGCCGGGGGCCAATATAGCCCCTGCACAGGTACAGATACATGCAGGTAATAAACACCTCCGCCGCCACAGATGCCCCTGCGGCTCCCGCCGCGCCGAAGCGCGGGATTGCCAGAAGATTTAAAATAAAATTGACCGCAGAGCCCGCTACAATCACCTTGCCGCTCTTCGCCCGCTGGCCGCTGGGGGTCAAAATGAGGCTTCCCATGCAGTCGCTGAGTCCCACCACCAGCACCAGGGGACTGCACACATAGAGGAGCTGGATGACAGGCTCATATCCCGGCCCAAGGAACCATGGCACAAATCCCGGGCTGATGGCTGCCAGCCCCACGGCCATGGGGACTGCTAAGAGCATGACAAAGCTCAGGGATTCTTCGGCCCGGCGGTGAATCTCCTCCATCCGCTCCTCCGCAAAGAGATAGGACATGCGGGCGGAGACCACCGCGTTGTAGGATAGAATGAGTATCTTGGCCATATTGACAAAGCCTGTGGCGTATTCGTAGTAACCGTTCTGGGTCTTGTCATCGCCGGTGAACCATCCCAGCATAGTCTTGTCCAAAATGGTGTAGACCGAGGTGGCAATGGTGGGCACAAAGTACACCAGGGTCTCCTTGAAATGCCGCTTGATGCTGAGGCTCTTAAAATCCACCTTCACCAGAAAGTGCCTCAGGTATCCCCACATAGAGAGATTGCCCAGAAAGCCGGTGGCCGCGATGAGGGCCACATAGAGGAGCAAATCCTCCCGGCTTTTTATGAAAACAAACAGCATGAGTATGCCCGCGGCTTTGATGATGAGATTGCGCAGGACAATCAGCCCGTACCGCTCCAGCCCCCCGAAAAACCAGGAGATGTCAAGGGCCACTGCCGCCAGTGTGAACGTCAGGACCGCGTAGTAGGGGCGGTATGCCCGGGAAAATCCGATTACCCCCATCCAGACCACAAGACAGGCCGCTGTAGTCAGCGCGCACAAAAACTCGATTTCCCAGAACAGGCGGCTCCGCTCCTCCTTATTGTCCCGATGGCGGGCAATCTCCCGCTGGCCGTAGGAGGCGGTTCCCAGGGCTGCCAGGATGGCAAAATACTGCACCACCGAATTGGTGTAGCTCTGCACCCCCGTGCCCTCCGCTCCCAGGATCCGGGAAATATAGGGCGTTGTGATAAAAGGCGTGAGCAGGGTCAGCACCTGATAAATCAGGTTATATATATAGTTTTTTTTCACGCTGGGATCTGATTTTTCCCAGTTTTTATTTTTTTTTAAAGACATTGTCTTTTACCGTCCTGTGATTTAGAGCTTGCAGCAGCCCGCCTGCGGCTCACTGCGGGCATTCGCCTTATAGAGCTTTCGCGCAGGCGCAGAGCTCTGCAAGGCTCATTGTAGCAGCTCGCCTGCGGCTCACTGCGGGCATTCGCCTTATAGAGCTCCCGTGCAAGCACGGAGCTCTGCAAGGCTCATTGTAGCATATTCCTCCAGGCGGCGCAATCCTATTGGCGGCGGGAGGCGCGCCCTTTTATAGCCAGATCCGGTTCATTTTCCTACAGGCGCAGCGGCGGTTTGACATCCCCCTGGGAATCGTTTATAATCAGAACAGTTTGGGAGGTAATGCCTGTGAATTTTGGAGTGATTATTGTCACCTACAATCGGAAATCCCTTCTTGAAGAATGCCTTTCCTGCGTTCTTCACCAGAGCGCCCCCTTCTTCCAGGTCTGCGTGGTGGATAACTGCAGTACGGACGGCACCGGGGAGTATCTGGACCAGCTGGCAGCGCGGTTTAAGGAGGATGGCGGGCCGGAAGGAGGCTTTCTTGTCTTTCACCTTCCGGAGAATCGGGGGGGCGCCGGCGGCTTTGCGTTTGGCCTTGAGAGGATGGCGGAGGGCCCCTGCGACTGGGTGCTTATCATTGACGATGACGCCATGATAGGCCGCACCTATATGGAGCGGATCGGGCAGGCCATTTTGAAGAATCATTTTCTGGCCTACTCCGGAGCGGTAAAGACAGAGGGCGCTGTGGACACCAGCCACCGGCGCAGAATTTCAAATCCTCTTCTCATGACCTACCGGCCCGTGGATCAAGCAGAATATGAAAAGAAGGCTTTTGTCTACGACATCAGCACCTTCTGCGGTCTGGTGATAAAAACCTCCCTCATCCGGGAAATCGGTCTTCCGAAGGCTGAATATTTTATCTGGTTTGACGACACGGAGTATTGTCTGCGCCTGCGCCGCCGCTCCCCAATCCTCAATGTAAACGGAGCTGTCTTAAACCACAAGACCGCTGCCCCGGGTGCGGCGCCTCCCATTACCTGGAAGCATTTTTACGGGTTCCGGAATTCCATCGACATCGGCAGGGCCTACTCCCTGTGTCCCCCCATTTATATGGCTTATACGGTATTAAATCATATGGCCCATATTGCCATCGACTGGCTGCAGCTGACGTTTCGCCGGGAGGACGAAAGGACCAGAAGCCTGCGCCGCTACCGGATGCAGATATACCGGGATGTATTGGCCGGGCGCGGCAGGAAGCCGGATGGAAGAGACGCCCGGTATCTTCCGGGAAGCGGCCCTGTCTGAGCAGCTGCCGCAGCCGTCCCCGCCCAGCCGGTGCCGCATGGCGGCAGCTCAGGCAACGGACATACCCCCAAGGGGCACCCAGAGCCTTAAGGGCTCATACCAATAAACAGGCCGCCCACGCGGCAGAATGGAGAACAGAATGCAGGCAATTATTTTAGCGGCAGGCATGGGAAAGCGCTTAAAGCAGCTGACCCAGAACAACACAAAGTGCATGGTAAAGGTATGCGGCACCCCCCTCATCAACCGGACCCTGGGACAGCTGGACCAGCTGGGGCTCTCCCGCATTGTGCTGGTTGTTGGCTACGAGCGGGAGAAGCTCATACGCCATATTGATTCCCTGAACATTTCCACCCCCATAGAATATGTGGAGAATTCCATCTATGACAAGACCAACAATATTTATTCCCTGTTTCTTGCCAGGGAATACCTTTTGAAGGAGGATACCCTGCTTCTGGAGTCCGACATCATTTTTGACGACTCCGTGCTGCGCTGCCTGGTGGAGGACCCCAGGGACAGCCTGGCCCTGGCGGCCAAATACGAGTCCTGGATGGACGGCACCTGCCTGCTCCTCTCGGACCAGGACGACATCGAGGCCATGATTCCGGGAAGCAAGTTCCGCTTTTCCGATATTGACCATTACTACAAGACGGTGAATCTCTACAAGTTCAGCCGTGAATTTTCCCGGACCCATTATGTGCCCTTCCTGGAGGCCTACACCGCAGCCCTGGGCAACAATGAGTACTATGAGCAGGTGCTGAAGGTCCTGGTCTCCTTAGATGACCCGGGCATCAAGGCCAAGCGGCTTGCGCCGGACCAGCTCTGGTATGAGATTGACGACATCCAGGACCTGGACATTGCGGAGTCCCTGTTTGCGCCCGGCGCGGACCGGACCGCCCTTTTGCAGCGCCGCTACGGCGGTTACTGGCGGTATCCCAAGCTGCTGGATTTCTGTTATCTGGTAAACGCCTACTATCCGCCCAGGAAGCTCCTCGACGAAATCAAGGCCAACCTTGACAGCCTGGTATGTCAGTACCCTTCCGGGATGTACGTGAATTCCCTTTTGGCTGCCAGGAATTTCTCCCTGCGCCAGGACCAGATTGTTCTGGGAAATGGAGCGGCGGAGCTCATAAAGGCCATTTTAGACGGAATGCAGGGGACCCTTGGAGTTATCCGCCCCACCTTTGAGGAGTATGCCAACCGCTATCACGGCGGAGAGCTGTGCGTCTATACCCCGGCCTCTGAGGATTTTTCCTATGGAGCCGGCGACATAGAGGATTATTTTGCGGATAAGGGGATTTCTGCCCTGGTGCTCGTCAATCCGGACAACCCCTCCGGGAATTTCCTTGCCAAAAATGAGCTGGAGCACCTGATTCGCTGGACAAAGGAGAGGAATATTCTTTTTCTGGCGGATGAATCCTTCGTGGACTTTGCGGACGGTCCGGATGCGAGCCTGTTAAATGAGGAACTTTTGGATGCCAATCCCCACCTGATTGTGATAAAAAGCATCTCGAAATCCTACGGTGTGCCGGGACTGCGCTTAGGCATTGCGGCCAGCGGCGACGCCGCCCTCATAAACCGCCTGAAAAAGGATGTGTCTATCTGGAACATCAATTCCATCGGGGAATTTTACATGCAGATCGAAGAAAAATATAGAAAAGATTATGCCGCCTCCCTGGATAAGCTGCGGGCAGAGCGGGCACGCCTTGCCGGCCTTCTCTCCGCCATTCCGGGGCTGCGCGTCTTTCCCTCCCAGGCCAATTATCTCATGGCGGAGCTCACTGTCCCCGGCCCCCGGCAGGCTGGAGAGGCGGATCTGGCCGCTGAAGGGCCGCTCCTGACCGCTGGGGAGCAGGCTCTGGCCGCTGAGGAACAGCCGTTGGCCGCTGGCGGGCGGCCTCTGTCCGCCTCCCAGCTGACCGAGCGGCTTCTGAATGAGCACCACATCCTTATCAAGGATCTGACCGCAAAAATCCAGAGAGACGGCCGGCAGTTTATACGGATAGCCGTGCGGAATGAAGCGGACGATAACCGTCTGGTCCAGGCCCTGGAGGAAATTTACCGCCCCTTCTTCATCTCCAGCCGGTAAACGGGAATCAAGAGGGCTGTGGCTCCTATCCAGGCCATAGGACTTGACAGGCAGATGCCCGTATATCCCAGAAGCTTAGACAGCCCCGCTGTCCCGGCAATCCGCAGGATTAGCTCTGCCATGCAGGCCGCAAAGGGCGCCCAGGTGTTTCCCATGCTCTGCACCGCTGTGCGGTACACCAGCAGAAGCCCCAAAAACAGGTAAAAGGGCGCTACTGCCAGGAGATAGCCGTTTGCATAGCTCACAATGGCCGGCGTGGGGTTGTCAATAAACAGGGGCGTCACCAGATTTCTCCCCAGAACCAGCAGGGCGCACATAGCCAGATTCGCGGCCTCTGTCTGGAGCAGGCTGGCTCGAATGCCCTCCCGGATTCTGCCAAAGAGTCCGGCCCCATAGTTTTGCGCCACATAGCTGGAGAGCGCAATGCCAAAGGCATTGTTCATCAGCACGGAGAGCTGGTCCACCTTGGTGGCTGCCGTGTACCCGGCGATGGCCTCCGGCCCCAGATGGTTCACTGCCGCCTGCATGGCCAGCTGGCCGATGCACATCACAGACATCTGGAAGCCCATGGGAAAGCCGATCCGCAGAAGGGCAGAGACCTCACTGCGCAGCCGCGCGGCGGAAAGCTTTCCCGGCCACAGCACCGGAAAGCGGCGCAGTCCCACCGCCGTACAGAGGAGAGCGGATACAAGCTGGCTGAGCACCGTAGCCCAGGCCGCGCCCGCCACCCCCATCTGAAGGGGCACAATAAAAAGAATGTCCAGGACAATGTTGAGCAGGGAGGACAGCACCAGAAAGATGAGCGGCGTCCGGCTGTCGCCCAGGGCCCGGAGCATATTGGAGATAATGTTGTAAAATATGGTGGCTCCCGTGCCCAGGAGAATCACAAGCATGTAGTCGTAGGCATCCTGGTAAATCTCCTGGGGCGTCTGCATCCATCGGAGAATCGGATGGGCCAGCAGGCAGCAGGCGCCTGTCAGAATTAAGGTGAATGCCAGGGACAGGATCCAGGAAACCGTGGCGCTTCGCTTCATGCCCTTTTCCTTGCCTGCCCCGCACATCTGCCCCAGCCGGATTCCAAAGCCGCCGGTGAAGCCCTGGATAAAGCAGAGCACAAAATAGATAATCGTGGTGGTGGATCCCACCGCCGCCAGGGCATTGGCCCCCAATGTCTTTCCCACAATCACGGAATCCGCCAGGGTGTAAAACAGCTGGAACAGATTCCCGCCAATCACTGGCAGGGTAAACCGCCAGAGAACGGAAAATGGTTTTCCGCTCGTCAAATTCTTTTCATTTGCCATAATTGAAAATCTTCCCCGCCTTCTCCATGGCGGAGGCAATCACCTTGTCCATGTCATAGTATTTGTATTCTCCCAGACGGCCTCCAAAGATGACCTTTGGCTCCTTCTCTGCCAGCGCCGCGTACTTCTGGTAAAGAGCCTGGTTCTTCTCATCGTTCACCGGGTAATAGGGTTCCATCCCCTCCTCCCAGGTCACAGGGTATTCCTTGGTAATCACAGTCTTCGGCTGGGTTCCGAACTCGAAGTGCTTATGCTCGATAATCCGTGTATAGGGCGTCTCCCGGTCCGTGTAGTTGACCACTGCCACGCCCTGGTGGTTCTCCTCCGCAAGAACCTCTGTCTCGAAACGGAGGCTGCGGTACTCCAGCTTTCCAAACTTCCAGCCATAGTAGGCATCGATGGGCCCTGTGTAGACCACATGGTCCGCCAGACTGTCGTAGTGTTCTTTATTCTCCAGATAATCCTTCCCCAGCTCCACATCACAGTCCGCGAAAAGCTTGTCAATCATTACGTTGTAGCCCCCGATGGGGATGCCCTGGTACAGGTCATTGAAATAATTGTTGTCGTAGGTGTAGCGCACCGGAAGCCGGCGGATGATGAAGGCGGGAAGCTCCCTGCAGTCCCGTCCCCACTGCTTTTCCGTGTATCCCTTGACCAGTTTCTCGTAGATTTCCCGGCCCACCAGGCGGATGGCCTGCTCCTCTAAGTTTTTCGGCTCTCCGACGATCTCCGCCCGCTGCCGCTCGATGATCTCCCGGGCCTCCTGGGGCGTGGAGATGCCCCACATGCGGCTGAAGGTGTTCATGTTGAAGGGCATGTTGTACATCTCTCCCTTATAGTTGGCCACCGGGCTGTTGGTGTAGCGGTTGAATTCCGCCAGGGAGTTCACAAAATCCCAGACCTTGCGGCTGCTTGTGTGGAAGATATGGGCCCCGTACTTGTGCACGTGAATGCCTTCCACGTCCTCGCAGTACACATTTCCCCCCATGTGATCCCGCTTCTCCACCACCAGGCAGGTCTTCCCCGCCCTCGCGGCGTACCAGGCGAAGACGCCGGCGTAAAGGCCGCTCCCCACCAATACATAGTCATAATGCTTCATCGCATTGTCTCCTCTCTGTTAAAGGCCGGCAGGGTAAGCCCGCTGGCCAGGCTGTTATCATGCTAACTCGATCTGGCAGGGAATGTCAATAGGGGCGTCTTTTATTTTTTATAAGGATGTGCTAAAATAAAGTAACTGTTCAGACGGCGGGCAGGATGCCGTATAAATCACACTGTCTCCCCTCCCGCAGGCCGGGCGCAGAGGGGGGCATATGCGAAGGAGCGCTTATCACTTATGGATTTTTTGCAGTATATCCCTGTGCTGGAACTTCTCTTTTTCAATTTGCTCACAATTGACCGCTGCTGTCATAAAAAATATTCCGCCAAGGTCACTGTGCTGGTGCTTTTTCTGTTTTCCGCAGCGTTCTTTGGCATCTCCTACCATTTTGCCCAGCAGCTCTCTTTCCGCGGGGACGGCAGATTGAGCGCAGGCGGTTTTCTGTTTATGATTCCCATGAGTTTTTTGTACAGGGAGCGCCCTCCCCTGCTGTTTACGATTATATGTACTTGCTGGACCTACACCCTGGGAATCATGGCCCTGTCCTTCCAGATCGGCGGACTTATTGCCCCCGGGAATGTTTTTTATATCCTCGCCGCAGAGAGCGGGCTGTTTTTAGTGACTTTGTTCCCCTTCTACCAGCACGTAGTTCCGAAGTACATTTTTGTGATTGAAAACCTGGAGCGCTTCGACCGTGATTGGTATAAGTATATTATTTTAAATAACAGCCTGAACTTCCTGCTCCTCGTGGTTCTAAACGCCCTGTTTCTCGCGGACGGCAGCTCTTTTCTGCGGATAATTGCCCTGGCTATGCTGCTGGCCCTCACCTATGTGTCCTACTTCACGCTCTTTCAGGTGGTGCTAAGCTCCATCCGCCTGGGCCAGATGGAGCATATAGCCTCCCACGATCCCCTAACCGGCCTTGGCAACCGCAAACAGCTGTGGGATCACCTCCAGGGGCTTTTGGATGCGGATCAGACTTTCTCCGTCCTTTTTATGGATCTGGATCGCTTTAAGACCATCAACGATCAGCACGGACATATGGTGGGGGATCTTTATTTGAAGTATTTCGCCGCTGTCTGTTCCCGTATTCTGGGGAATCGGGGCCAGATCTACCGGTTTGGAGGCGATGAATTCGCCGCCATCTACTATGGCACGGTTCCCCAGAAAGTTCTGGATGAGGTCAGGGAATGCCCCCGGTGGGATGAGGGCGCTCCCTGCCCCTTCCGTGGGGTCAGTGTGGGCGTCCTCCGCTGCCAGCCGCCCCACCAGGATGTGGAGCAGATTCTGCGGCAGGCGGATAGGATTATGTATGAGAATAAGATGAGGAATGCGCAGAGAGGCGGATCCACAGTCTGATCCGCCTCTTCTCTCATTCTTCTTCCATCTGATGAATCTGATATTCTACTGCTGACAATATTCCGTCCATATGTCTGGCCATTAATTCGGCAGCCAGATCCGAATTGCGCTCCTCAATTGCTCGGGTTATGTCGTCATGCTCAACAACATAAGTACCTCCCCGTTCCCTTGTTTCCAGCTGTTCGATGGTGTTTTCGATCTGCTTTTCTTCAAATACCAGCATCTCAAGCATCGCTTTCATGAATCGGTTGTGGCTCATATCCGCAATAATACTGTGAAAGTCCAGGGCTGGATCCACGAAGTCTTTTTTCTGCGCTATGTACCGGTAGTAAATGGTTATGGTTTTCCTCAACTCTGCAATTTCATGCTCTGATGCATTTTCTGCGGCAAGCCTTACAGTTTCAACTTCAATTGCCTTTCTTGCCCTCATCAGGTCAATCAGATCCGAGTATTTATTCACCTTCAGCGCACTGGTAGACTCTTCACGCACTCTGGCACGGGCCAGGTTGTCCTCCATCTTGGCAAGCCAGGCACGGCCTTCTTCCGTGAGCACCCTTCCCTGATTCCCTTTCGAAAGCGTATAACCTTTGAGATCCAGGCTACGTAAGTATCTTCCGATAGTCGCTGTCCCATATTCGATTCCAATCTGATCCATCTTCTCTTTCAAAATCCCGGATCCCATCGGTCCCTTTGCCTGACTCATCTCTCTGGTCAGTAAAAATAAGACTATCTCGCTTTCATTTTTAAATACTCCTGTCTGCAGCAGGCCTTTCTTTCCATCTGTAATCATTTTCTGCTCCACGCTCTCCAAAGCATCTTTGATTTTGCACGCTTTTTAATGGTTTGCAGTGCGATTTCATTATAACATGGAATTGCCATAATATACCACTTTTAATTCGGATTATTTTTCAGCCATTGATTATATTTTTCAATTCCTTCCTCAATGGAATACTTTGGCCTCCAGCCAAAATCCTGAAATACGCGCTCCATACTCAGCGCACCCAGGTTATCATAACCGAGATCCCCCGGGCCCACGTTTACTGCAATGTCCGGGTACAGGGCTTTTACCTTATTGACAATACGTGAAAAAGGTACCAGCTCCCCTCCGCCTACATTATATTCGCGGTGTGGGATATTTTCTGCCATTGAGATACGGGCAATCGCTGAAATACAGTCGTCGATATAGATATAGTCCAGCTTCTGCTCAATTCCATGTTCCCAGTTCACCTGCTTTTTTTCCACGCAGTCCCTTAAAATCATCTGGATTGGGCACTCAAATTTTCTTCCCGGTCCATATACAAATCCAATACGGAGAGATACCGAATCAAGCCCATAATTTCTTACCAGTTCTTCACAAGCTACCTTTGTGGCTCCATAAGGATTTTCTGCATGGAGAGGCGTGTCTTCTGTAATCAAATCTCTGTCCGTATTGCCATAGACTGCACTGGAACTCATATATACATACCGCTTTACTCCGTAATTTCTTGCGGCCTCCAGAGTAGTCAGTGTCCCCATCACGTTGATTCGGTAAATTTTATAGGGGTTATCCCGAAATAATTTGGGATGGGACACAGCCGCGTTGTGAAGAATCCGATCAATTGGATAATTCTTCAATATCATATTAATCGTCCCATATTCTGTCACATCTCCCTGCACATATGTGCAGCCCGGTATCCTTTTAGCCGGTTCGTGAGAGCTGAAGCTAATTGCTTCTTCTCCTGCTTCACACAGATATTTCACAAGGCCGCTTCCAATCAGTCCATTTCCCCCAATCAATAAAGTTGCCATTTTTGCCTCCCGTCAGTCCGATGTATCTGATGCATTAATCATAAAGAATCTTTGCAATATCCTGCTCTTCCATATTTGTATGATCATACCACACAGCCGGTACATCCATATCCTCCACCGTCTTTCCATCAACCACGTCAATGCAAAGCTTTAAGCCATCGTATCCCATAGTAAAGGGATCCTGTGCAACCGCACCATAGAAATATTGGCTCGCAACCGCACCCTTCATGGTTTTGCCTGCGTCAAATCCAATCGCAATCAGATCCTTATAACGTCCATTTTCCCTGTCCAAGTCGATTCCGTCAGTAGTAGCGCTCAGAAGTGCTGTAACGGACGCCTCATTTACGCAGAATACTGCCACTACATTTTCCTGGCTGATCATATTCTGTGCCTGATTGCGGATATCCGCGTCCGCCTTTGTGGGAGGAATTTCTGCCCGGATGGATACGGCAGCAGCCTGATCAGCAGGTTTCTCAAAGCTGGTGTGTCCTGTGATTTCCACAGCACCAGGATGGTATTCCTGCAGCAGCTCATATAATCTTTCTGTAAAACCACGAATCCGCTGTTCGTGGGCTGTCATCACAGCGTCAGGAGCCAGGCAGCTCACAACGATAGGCGCATCCGCCGTAGCGCTCTCTACCTTGCTCAAAAAGTCTTGATTTTCCATAAGCTTGTCGGCAGCAAGGGCGGCGGCCTCCACATTATTAGTCGATACTGTGGCCATCAGCGATCCTTCCGGCGGATTGTTAAATGCAATATCGTAAGCTACTACAGGGATTCCCGCATCCCGCGCACTGATCATCTGTGCCTCCAAGGCATCCGGATCTGCAGCCGCGATCAATATGGCGTCAGGAGTTTTGGCAATCGCTTGATTCAATATGTCAATTTGTTCCTGTACCTGTGAAGAATCCTGAGATGCATTGTAATTCAAAGTAACATTTCCTAATTCTTCCGCAGCCGCTTTGGCTCCATCCACATTAATATTGCAGAACTGTACGGCAAAGGAATTTCCTACCATCTCCACATAATAGGACTCCTGCCCCTGTGAAGCGTCCGCTGCGTCTTCCTCCTGCTCTGCTGCAGCCGCTGTTGCCTCTGCAGTTGTCCCCGCCGCCGTTGTCTCTGCTGCGGCTGCAGCGGCTGCCGTAGTCTCCTCCTGACTTCCCGCGCACGCTGACATGGAACAAACGCCCATCACTGCCAATACCAATGCCATCTGTCTTTTTTTCATCTTGATCTCCTTTCTATTTAACGGCATACGCCGTATTTCTAACATATTTGTTACTGTCCTAAGGGCTTCTGCATATTTCATCCTCTCTGCACTTTGCTATTGCGGTATAAATCCAACAGCACTGCCAAAAGAACTGCCGCTCCGGTAAACAATACCTGCCACTGCTGCTGAATTCCTATGGTCATCAAGCCATTTTTCAGCACACCCATAATAAATACGCCGATAATTGTTCCCAGCATACTGCCGGATCCTCCGGCCATGGAGGTTCCGCCAATTACAGTGGCCGCAATTGCATTTGTCTCAAAGCCAGATCCCGAGCCTGGCAGAATAGTCGTATAAGTAGCCGCATAGAAAATTCCCGCGAATCCCGCAAATATGCCGCTGATCAGGTAGACAACCATTCCCCATTTCTTTACATTAACGCCTGACAGTCTTGCCGCCTCTTTATTTGATCCGATGGCACAGGCATATTTTCCAATTTTTGTATATTTGAATAAGAATGCCGCAGCCGCAAATAAAATAAGCATATAGATAATCCCCACCGGCATTCCGTCCAGAGATTTATAAAAAATCCTTTTAAACCAGCCGTCGGGTTCTGTAATACTTGGGTAGCGCATGGTCTGCACGCCTGACACAATATATCCCACGCCCTGGGACATCATCATTGTGCCCAAAGTAGCCACAAAGGCTGGCATATTCAAATAGGACACCAGAATTCCATTCAGTATGCCGAAGAGCATGCCTGTGAAAATAATCAGCAGCAGACAAAGCCACATAGGAAGGTTCCATACACTGTAAGCTACACCGCCCACCAGAGCCCCGCACATAGCCACTGTACCCACGGAGAGATCGATTCCTCCGGTAGATATGACAAATGTCATTCCAAATGATATACAGATTATATAGTAGGTGCTCTCAAGCAGATTAATCATCGTTGCCGATGAGAAAAAGTTCGTACCAAAAATAGAAAAAAATAAGAATAAAACCGCCAGCGTCAAAAGCGCAATAACTCTCTGCGAAGATAATATATTAGCCTTTTTCATCTGATTCCTCTCCTTCTGTGTTCCTCATCACTGCGTATTCCATGATTTTTTCCTGAGTTGCCTCCTCAATGCTCAATTCTCCCGTAAGCCTTCCCTCACACAGAACCAGAATCCGATCACTCATTCGCAGCAGCTCCGGCATTTCAGAAGAAATCATAATAATGGATTTTCCATTGTATATCAATTCTTCCATCAGCTTATATATTTCATTCTTAGCGCCTACATCGATTCCCCTGGTAGGCTCATCAAAAATAAATATTTCACTGTTTTTCAGCAGCCATTTTCCGATAACCACCTTTTGCTGATTCCCACCGGATAGGTTGCTCACAATCTGCGCAGTGGATGGGGTCTTTATCCCCACCTCGTCCACAGCCTTCTGCGCGGCCTCTTTCACTTTTTGAAACTGAATTACCCCGTTTCTTGTAAAAAGCTCCCAGTTCGGTAGGGCAATGTTGTCCTCCACAGAAAGATTTACCGCCAGTCCATTCCCCTTTCTGTCTTCTGAGAGATAGCTGATTCCATTTTTGACAGCATCCTGTGTATTATGAATCCGCACCTCCCGGCCATCCCGAAGAATTTTCCCTCTTTTTCTCCTGTCTGCCCCAAAAATCAGTCGTGCCAATTCAGTCCTCCCGGCCCCCATAAGCCCGGCCAGGCCCAAAATTTCTCCCTTTTTTAGACAGAACGATATATCCTTTATATCCTTTGAAACTATATGCTGTGCTTCCAAAACAACAGGCGCGTCAGCGGGAACCTGGGACGTCTGTTTTTTCTCCCATTTAATACTCCTGCCTACCATTTTTTGTATTAATTCATCCATGGTTCCCCGGCTTGTATCAATGGTGTCGATATAGTTTCCATCCCGCATAACGGTAATCCGGTCGGTAATCTCAAAGAGCTCTTCCAGACGATGCGAAATATAAATAATGGATATTCCCTGTTCCTTTAGGTTTCGTATTACGCGAAAAAGCTCGTTAATCTCACTGACAGCAAGGGCAGCTGTAGGTTCATCCATAATAAGGACTTTACTATGATAGGA
This sequence comes from uncultured Enterocloster sp., assembly GCA_944384065.1. Taxonomy (GTDB): domain Bacteria; phylum Bacillota; class Clostridia; order Lachnospirales; family Lachnospiraceae; genus Enterocloster. The sequence goes on from CALWRY010000009.1 coordinate 51,129, forward strand.
AATGCCTTTGGCAATTTCTACCATCTGCTGTTTGGCTACCGTTAATGAGCCAACCTCCGTATTCGGAGGAATGTGAAGATCCATACTTTTTAACAGTTCTTCCGCCTTTTTTTCATCCTCTCTGCGCTTGAGCAGGATTCCCCCTGAAGCCTCCCTGCCGATGAAAATATTGTCTGCCACAGAAAGCTTATTCACCAGATTCAACTCCTGATAAATCATACAAATTCCATCGTCCAAAGCTTCCTTGGGAGTCCTATAGTGCACCTCTTTTCCCGCGACCATCACCTGCCCGCTGTCAGCAGTATAAACACCTGACAGAATTTTCATCAGCGTGGATTTACCTGCACCATTTTCTCCGATTAGGCCTAAGACCTCGCCTTTCTGTAAATCCAGCTGTGCCTTATCAAGAGCATGTATTCCTCCGAAGCTTTTACAAATGTTGCGCATTGAAACAACGATTTCCCCCATTCATACACCCCCTCGTTTATCTCTGCTTTTGCTTCGGCACAAAGCATCCGCAGCCTGATTGACCTATTATCTCTCCATTCCTGTAAATCAGATTTCCCCTTACCCAGGTCTCCTTCACTCTCCCCTTCATATGCATTCCATGGTAAATGTTTTTATCCGATTTGCTTTTGGAAAAGCTCTTTGTCCCGTCAAATATCCATTCTTCGTTCATATCAACAATGGCAATATCTGCGTCGAATCCAGGCAGAAGACTTCCTTTTTTAGGGTACAGTCCCATAATCCTGGCAGCATTCTCCGATGTGATTTGTGCCAGCCGTTCAAGACTCAGACCGCGTTTGTGTACCCCTTCGGTCAATAGTCCGCTAAACATAGCGTCAAAGCCGCCAAACCCACAGAGCTCTTTAAAGAAGTTTCCTTCTTTTACCTTTTCATCCTCCCTGTAAGGGCCATGATCCGATCCGATAGTGTCAATGGTTCCATCGAATACGTAAGACCATAATTTTTCCACATTATCTCTGCTTCTGAAGGGAGGGTTGCACTTTGCGTAAGCCTTTTTTTCCCGTAATATATTTCTGTCAAAAATAAGATAATGGGGACATGTCTCCACATAGACCGGAAGGCGTTCCTCCTTCATACGTTTTAGATATTCCGCCCCTTCGGCAATTGTCATATGGCATATATAAATCCGGTTCCCCAAGGCCTTTGAGAACAGGCAGGCCCTCTGGATAGCTTCCAGCTCCGTCCACCAGGGCCTGGCCTCGTCATATTTCGCCTCATCCGTCTCCCCTGACGCTGCCATTCTGCGGCTTCCAAAATCCGCAGCCTCCGCATTCTCTGCATGAACACCTATTAATCCGTCTATCTTCTTCGCAGTCTTCATGCCTTCTACCAGGTATCCATCTGTAATCTGCGGATAGTCTGGATTAGCAAAGCTCATGAACCCTTTGTATGCTACGCAGCCCAGCTCGTCCAACTTTTCCATCTGAGAAATGCAGTCTGGTGTAAGGCCGCCCCAAAACGCAAAATCCACGCAGGATTTTTCATCCGCAATCCTATATTTTCTCCAGAATCCGTCCTCATCCACCACCGGCGGCACGCTCAGCGGCATATCCACAATGGTCGTTATTCCTCCTGAGGCTGCGCACTGAGATCCGCATTCCCAGTCTTCCCGGTAATTAAGGGGAGAGGGATCCCACATATGTACGTGCGTGTCAATCAGGCCCGGAAAAAGAACTTTGCCGGACACATCGACAACCTCCCCCGGCACACCTTCATCAAGTATATTATCCGATATAATTCCTGCAATTTTTTCCCCTTTTACTACCAAATTTCCTTTTACCACTGAATCCGGCAATACTATCTGCCCATTTTTAAATACAATCACATCATTGCCCATCGCTGCACCTCTCGCCTTTATTGCTCATCATAGATGATTAATATTGTTAATTTAATTATAATCCAATTTAAAGATATGTCAATAGTTTTTTGTAAAATTGCATATTATATTTGGAATTGACAACATTATTTTCATATGTTATACTAATATCACTCATCATAGATGATTTATTTTGTGGTAAAAGTGTATATTAAATTAGGAGGATGCTTTATGAACAACCTTGATTCTTCTCTAACACCTGCCAGAGTTTATGTAAATGCGTCACAGGAACGCTTTCAGGATTCCTATCGCAGATGGCAGGGAATTCCCTCCATTGAGGTGAGCAAAAAGGGCCGGATTTTCATTAATTTTTATTCTGGCCAGGATGCCGAAGTAGGGGGAAACATCATGGTTCTCTGCGTCAGCGATGACGGCGGAAAAACCTTCCGTTCCTGCGAAACCGTTATAGAACATCCCGATCCTGCCTGCAGGATCTATGATCCTAATCTGTGGTTCGCGCCTGATGGAACATTATGGATGTTTTATACACAGGCCAGAGGTTTTAATGACGGAAGGAGCGGCGTCTGGGCCGTTACATGCCGCTATCCGGACGAGACGCCGCTTGTCTGGTCCGAGCCCCGGCGTATAGCCAATGGAATTATGATGAATAAGCCTCTTATTACACGTAAGGGAACCTGGCTCTTTCCCTGCGCTATCTGGTGCGATACCAGCGGCAGTATCCCTGCAGAACGCCATGGACTGGAAAATGAACAATTTTCAAATGTCTATGCTTCTGAAGATGAAGGACACACCATTGTGCTGCGAGGCCACGCTGACGTTCCCAACCGAAGTTTTGATGAGCACATGCTAGTAGAACGAAAAGATGGTTCTCTATGGATGTTAGTGAGAACATTTGATGGAATTGGCGAAAGTTTTTCCTATGATAACGGATACACCTGGACGCCAGGCAGAAAATCCCACATAGACGGGCCATGCTCCAGATTCCATATCCGGCGCCTTAGATCCGGCCGTCTTCTGATGGTTAATCACTACCATTTTGAGCAGCGCATTGATCTGGATGATATCATGAGTCAGGGAAATGTGAAGTCCTGGAAAGGCAGGAGCCATCTCACCGCTCTGCTCAGTGAGGATGACGGGGCAACCTGGCCTTACAGCCTTTTGCTGGACGAACGAAATGAAGTGTCCTATCCTGACGCTGCGGAGGGCAGCGACGGATATATTTATATTACATATGATCATGAACGGGTAACGGAAAGAGAAATTTTGATGGCCCGGATCACAGAAGATGATATTTTAAAAGGAGCTTTAACAGGAGAAAAATCTTCTTTGCGGATTCTAGTGAATAAGGCTTTGGGCCAGCCTGATATTCATTGATTTCCGCGAGCAACGAGCCAAGCAGACATGCTTGCATGTCCATTTGGCGATTGCCGGAGACTGTTTCAAGTTTTGTGTAAATTCAAAAAACTGATATAAGATATGTCATTAGTTACTCTGGGCAGAGCCGATTTTTTGAGGTTCTGCCCTTGCTTGTATTATAATGCAGTTTCCGGACATGTCAAGCAGGGCTGGCCCAGCCAGCCCTGCCAAGCCAGAAACCGCTTATAATCCAGATAATCATTCTTCGAAAAATATCTCCTGCTGCGAATGAATCTGCCCCCAATCCTGCCGACGCCCAGTCCATTTTTTGGTGATATCCATCATGGCCAGATATAACATTTTCAGAAGACTGTCATCAGAAGGAAATACCGTTTTGGATTTAGTGACCTTTCGGAGCTGACGGTTAAATCCTTCGATGGCATTGGTAAGCTACTGTATCAATCAGGGCTTCACGGTCATGGTGCTGCGGGCAAGTGCCGCCGCCAGCTCCACGATGGAGAAATGGATAAATAAAATCCCGTTGGCGTCCTCTATGCCGGACAGGAAAATAATATCCAACATCCGGGCGTACATGA
>CALWRY010000010.1 GCA_944384065.1 uncultured Enterocloster sp.
GTGTAAACAGGGGCAAAACCATGTTCACAAGCAAGCTTGACACCTGCTTTTGCCCCTGTTTACCCGCCGTCTGAACTGTTACGTTTCATAATGGCTGAAGGCCGCAGGGCCGTTATAAAGGGCTTCCACGCCTGCAGAAATGCAGGGGAATGGAAGCCTTTTTAGAGTGTGCTGGTTTTGGTTGTTATTTTTATGCCGAAAGGTTATAATTAGGGCAAAGGATTCAGGACAGCGGAAAAACAAGGGGGAAAAATGAGTATGCAGTTTAAAAACCTGGAGCCAGAGGATATTATGAAAATTATGCCCTTTGTGGGGCGCAGGCCGAACAAGACCTGCGACAGCGGAGTGGTGGACAGCTTTCTGTGGCGGGAGTATTATCATGTGCAGTACGCGATCAGCGAAAACAGAGCGGTGCAGTGGCTGATGGAGGTGGACGGAGAGCCTTACACAGCCATGCCGCTGTGCGCCGAAGAGGACCTGGAGAAAAGCTTTTATGAGCTGGTGGATTATTTCAATCAGGTCCTGAAAAAGCCTCTGCGCATTTACCTGGCGGACGAGGAGGCGGTCCGGTTTCTGAATCTGGACCCGGTCCGATTCCAGGTGACAGAGCAGGAGGACCTAAAGGATTATCTCTACGACGGGGAGGCCCTCCGCACCCTGGCGGGCAAAAAGCTTCACAAGAAAAAGAACAATTACAATGCCTTTGTGAAGGCTTATGAGGGGCGGGTGGAATACCGGCGCTTGTGCTGCTCAGACCGGGATGAGGTTTGGAAATTTTTGGATGACTGGCGGCTGAAAAAGGGGGACGATGTGGAGGAGCATCTGGACTATGAGGTGCGGGGCATCCATGAGATTTTGAAGAATTGCTCCATCATGCCCGTGGAGATGGGCGGCGTCTATGTGGACAATAAGCTGGAGGCCTTTTCCATCGGAAGCTTCAATCCCTTGGAAAATATGGCGATCATTCACATTGAGAAGGCGAACCCGGACATGCGCGGCCTGTACCAGTATATCAACCGGGAATTTCTCATACATGCCTTCCCCAGTGTGCGCCTGGTGAACCGGGAGGATGATTTGGGCCTGGAGGGCCTGCGAAGGGCGAAGATGTCCTACAATCCAGTGGACTTTGCCAGAAAATACAGTGTAAATCAGATATGGCCGTGAGGTGCGGGATGCGTTATTTAAAGCAGGAGGAAAAGAAGCAGTGCCGGAAGCTCTGGGAGGAGGCCTTCCCTGAGGACTCCCGGGCATTTGACGACTATTATTTTGCGGAAAAGATAAAGGACAATCGGATTTTGGCAGAGGAGGAGGACGGAGAAATCATCTCCATGGTCCAGCTGAATCCTTACCGCGTCCGCGTCAGAGACCGGGTGTATGAGCTGTCCTACATTGTGGGAGTGGCCACCCGGGCGGACCGGCGGCACAGAGGGCATATGCGCAGGCTCCTGCTTGCGATGCTTGCGGACATGCGGCGGGAGGGGGTTCCCTTTACCTTTCTCATGCCTGCGGCGGAGGCCATCTATCTGCCTTTTGATTTTCGCTTTATCTATGACCAGCCCCATCTGCGCTGGCGGAACGACGCACTGCGGGCAGAAAGCGCCGGCACAGACGCATCCGCCATCCGGGAGCTGGCTCTCTGGCAGCAGAGGGAGCTCACCGGCCGGTTTGAGGTCTGCACGGTGCGGGACGAGGACTATATTCGAAATCAGATGGAAGAGCTGGAGAGCGAGAAGGGGGAGTGGACCCTATTTCGCGGCAGGGAAGGACGCCTTCTGGGAATGGAGGGCATCTGGGGACTTGAAAAACGGGAACAGCGGTTTTTGTATGCCTGCCCCGGGCTGACGGAGGAGGAGAAGCCGGCCACACCGGCCATCATGGCGCGGATTACCTGCCTGGAGGAATTTTTACAGTCCATTTCCCTGAGAGAGGACGCGCCGGTGGAGCGCTTGGAGGTGCTGCTTACGGTGAAGGACGGCCTGATTCCGGAAAATGACGGTACCTTCCTCTGGACGCTTGACCGGGAAGGCTCTGCGGCGGAGGCCGTGGGAGAGCGGCAGGCCCAGAGACCGGAGTACGAAACAGAGATAGGCGTCCTCACCCAATGGCTGTTCGGATACAAAATGCCGGAGCAGCTGCCGGAGTGGGGGAGGTGGATACGTCCTTTGCAGGGCGTGTTTTTGGAGGAGGTTGTGTAGCTGCAAGGATGGAGCATCCTCTTTCCGCCTTCGACAGACTGGACCAGTTTAAGCTGTTTTTGTTTGACACAGGCGTTCTCAAACAGATGGCAGGGCTTTTGCTGCCATAGTTTTTAATAAAGAAATAAACGTATGAAAAGATAAAGGGGCTATCGGTTAATACCGATTTTTGCCCCTTAACAAGTAAGAAGGAGACAATCCCATAGAATACGGACTTTTTTTGAGTCAGAATTCTGCTGGGGAGAGTCTCCTCCTTTTTATAAATGCTATTTTAGGGCGCAAAAGCCCCTTGGCTGGTTTTTTCAGAGCGCTCTATTGCCTATGCCGCTTTCTGCTCCTTTTTCCCTTCATATTTTTCGATCTCTTGATGCAAAAAACGATGATATTTCATGATGTTCCGGCCTATGGCATACAGCATAAACTCTTTATATACTTTTTCCGCTGAACGGTAGTTAAAACGCCGGAAGTTTTCATTCTCTTTGATATCTCCAAAGTGACCCTCCGTCTGGATTGACCGCCTCTGGCGTTTCAGGATCCCTTCTTCACTCTGGATATTTGCGTTCGACTCCTCTCGCAGTTCTTCCCACCGTTCGTTGATCTTCATTACTTTATTACGGTCCGGATTCTTTTGGGCATCGTATTTATAAAGACATTTGGATTTATACGCACAGCCGCTGCAGTCCGCACAGCCGTATACCTCCACTGTCTGGGTATAGCCGTCCATCTCTTTGCTTTCTGTCCGGATATGACGCAGCTCCCTCCCGTCATGGCAGATATAGTAGTGTTCATCTTCAAAGACAGCGTATGTCATAGTATAATACTTTCCAATGTCTTCTTTATAGGCCCGTGTCTTCCGCTTCTCATGATCCTGCAGTTTGATAAAGCTGCGGATCCCGTTCTCTTTCAGATACAGCAGGTTCTTTTCGCTGCAGTATCCGCTGTCGGCCGTCACTGCCTCCAGCGGTTCCCCAAACGCTTTCCTGTGTTTCTCCAGAACCGGGATCAATGTATTATAGTCCGTCCGGTCATTACTTACATATCCGTGGACAATAAAGTAATTCTCTACCGCGATCTGGACGTTATAAGCCGGTTTTAACTGCCCATTCAGCATGTGGTCTTCCTTCATCCGCATAAAAGTGGCTTCCAGATCCGTCTTGGAATAGCTGTTCCGGTCTTTTCCCATGATCTCAAAGCATTCCTTATACTCCATCAGCCGCTTCCCGCATGCTTCCAGTTCTTCATAAAGCTTCTGGATTTCCGGCCTGCGCTTCCCCTTCTCGGAAACGAATCCGATCCCCTCCCCCTGAGCGATCTGCATGAGGTTCTTCTGCAGCTTCAGGATTTCAAGCGGGGAACAGCTGTCGATCTCAATGACCGTATGATTGGAGATTTTTTTATGCTTTGTCAGCTTCCGTTTCCTGTTTTCTTCTATAACCTTCCGGACCTTGTCTATCCCTTCGATCACAAACATATGGGCATCCCCAAGATCGTATTTCGGGCCATATCCGTTCTCCATAAGAAAGGTATTGTATTTTGTGTAAAGGGCATCAATGGTGTCCAAAAGGCCTGCAAGATGATAGTTGAGGCTTCCTCTCCAGACGAACGTGTATCGGTTTGCGTTTGCTTCCAGCTTTGTCCCGTCAATGTAAAGCTCTTTCAGGGTGATAAGGCCTTCTTTTTCCAGGCGGCGCATAAACTGATAGTTCAATTCATCCAGGACTTCTCCTGTGAGTTTTTTCCCTTTAAAATCGTAGAACGCATCCCTTTGGGGTTTCTGCCCCTTGGTCAGCCAGATAAACGCAAGGTCTCTCTGGCATAAGTCTACAATCCGGTCAACAGCCCTTACCCCGCGCATGTTTGCGTAGGTAACAACAGAATACAGCATGATTGGGTTATACCCGGTTCTTCCCTTATCCGAATAGCAGGCCAGCAGGCCTGAAAAATCCAACTCCTCCATCACATTTTTAAGGGTATAGACTGGATCGTCATCGGGTAGACCCAATTCGAAGAAACTGAAGTTAATTTTCTGTTGCCCAATTTCAAAAAAGTCGTTATAATAATCTTTGGTTAGCATAGTTCCATTATAACATGGAACGGAGAAAAGATGGTTGGTTTGTCAGCCATCTTTTTCTCTTTTTGGCGGATAATTTTTGGGGCAGGCATGACTCGTATGAGTCATGCCTGCCCCTGTTTGGAACTATCTATTTCCCGATAGCCCCATATCGTTTGAGGCCAACCTTATATCTTTGCGGCGCGTCCTGCACCGTCTTTTGCAGTATGGCAGGATGCGCTATCTGGCGGGCGGAACTTCCGGATTTTTTTTGCAGCTCAGGCCCAGAAGATAATCCGTGGAGCATTGATAATACTGCGCCAGACGGATAACGGCCCAGACTGGAATTTCCCGGGTGCCCTTTTCGTAACGCCGGTAAACTTCACGCTGACAGTGCAAAAGATCGGCAATTTCCTGTTGTGTCTTATCGTGGTCAATTCTCAGTTCTTCAATTCTGTGAAAATACATGGTATTCCCTCTCATTATTACTATAGGATACCAAACAGTAGCATAACAAGGCGAAAATGCTACTATTTAGTAGCATAAAATTCTTCAATATTAATTGTTGCAGTGTAGTTTACGGCCAGCAGAAAAGGGGGACTTTATATTTTTTCGGCTGTTAATAATAGAAATTTTAGGATTTTTACTGATTTCTCTTGAAAATATACGGGGATTCGTGCATAATATATTTGGAAATGCTACCATATGGTAGCAAAATGTCATTTCGGATACATGGAAGAACAGGAAACCAAGAAGAACGATTGGGGGCCAATTTTTGTTATTCGAGTATGACAGGGAAGGAAGGAGAGGAAGAAGATGAGAAAAAAACATTTGGCCGTGCTGCTGGGAATGGCATTGGCCGCAAGTGCGCCAGTATCAGGATTTGCTTCGGTATCAGAAGAACAGCAGACGGCCCTGGAAGAAGCCAAAAACAGTTTGGTTTCCGCAGTTTCCTCAGAGATTAGTTCCAATCAGGCGATATCCGGAAAACCAGTGGAGACAACGGGAAATGTGACAGCACAGATGGTGAATGCCAGCCTCCTAGAGGATGGGGAGAAGGCGGTCATCAGTACACTTCAGACTCTTAAGGATATTGTTATGGACGCCCAAGTGGAGTACGAGACAGATGAAAATGGAAGCGTAAAGCTGAACGAAAGCGGAATGCGTATCATAAAGAGCGTTACGCCGTATATCAGCCGCATGACCTATAACGTGGAGGCGGCGTATGAGCTTCAGCATCCTGATACAGGAAGTATTCTTCAGGAGAAGAAAGCATTTGATTTGAACGGAATGTTTTCCATTACCTTCCGTATTCCCATTCCGTCTTCTGTGAGCGCGCTCTACGCAAACGTAGCGCATATAAGCGATCAGGGAACGGAGCGGTTCCAGGAAACGATCCATACGGAAAATGGCGGTAAGTACATTGAGGTCACAACGGATCATTTTTCTGACTTTGAATTAACGTTTACAAACGTTAAAGAAACGTCCGAACAGCCGGAAAACGTATATGTGAGCTCGGGCGGATCCGGCGGCTCTGGCGGAGATTCGGATTGGAGCGACACCTGGGTACCAGAGGGATCCTGGGAGACCTTTGGGGATAACTGGAAGTATAAAAAGGGCGACGGAACATATGCGGCAAACGGTTGGTACCAGCTGCTCTGGAATAACAAAAATGAGTGGTATCACTTTGATGCGGAGGCAATTATGCAGACCGGCTGGTTTACGGATAGTGACGGGCTGATCTATTACCTATATCCCATTGCGGACGGCGACCGGGGAAAAATGCTCACGGGATGGCAGCTGATCGATGGGATCTGGTATTATTTTAAAACAATCTCTGACGGGACCAAAGGTTCTCTCTATGTAAATACGACCACACCTGACGGATATCAGGTGGATGAAAGAGGAGCCTGGATTCAGTGAAATAACCGCTAAATAGGTAAACGACAAAGAAAGCCCCTTGGCCGCCGGAATAACCGGCAGAGCCCAGGGGCTTTCACGTGGTGCGCCGTCCGGCGCACATATACGCAGAGAAGCCTGCGGTTAATGCTGATTAATGCTCCGCTTCACATAGGTGGTGTGCAGCAGGTGGTGTGCCCGGGAGCTTCCGGGCTTGCCCAGATAGGTATCGTAGAGCTCCTTGACGGCCGGATTCTCGTGGGACTTGCGGATGGGGTTCGCCGCGTCGCTGTCATAGAGAACCTTGGCCCGCAGGGCGCGGATATCCGTGGTGTTGCGCACGTAGCCGGGCTGCTGGGGCTGTCCGCCGCCGTTTACACAGCCGCCGGGGCATCCCATAATCTCAATGAAATGGTAATTTGCCTCGCCGGATTTGACTTTATTGAGCAGCTCTCTGGCGTTGCCCAGGCCGGAGGCCACCGCTACCTTTACCTCCATGCCAGCCACATTGTAGGAGGCCTCCTTGATGCCCTTGGTTCCCCGGACCTCGGTGAAGTCAAGCTTCGGAAGCTCCTCGCCGGTCAGGGTCTCCACAGCGGTACGGAGGGCTGCCTCCATCACGCCGCCGGTAGCGCCGAAGATAACGCCGGCGCCGGAGCCGAGGCCTAAGGGCTCATCGAACTTCTCGTCGGGCAGCTCCAGGAAACGGATGCGGGCCTTCTTAATCATGCGGGCCAGCTCCCTGGTGGTGATGGAGATATCTACATCCGGCACGCCGTTGGCGTCCTCGTTGTCCCGTCCAATCTCAAATTTCTTGGCCGTACAGGGCATCACGCTGACGCTGACGATATCCTTGGGGTCAATGCCCATCTTCTCCGCATAGTAGGACTTTACAATGGCGCCGAACATCTGCTGGGGAGACTTGCAGGAGGACAGATTCTCGGTCATATCCGGGAAATAGTGCTCGCAGTATTTTACCCAGCCGGGGGAGCAGGAGGTGATGAGGGGCAGGACGCCGCCGTTCTGCACACGGTCAATAAACTCGTGGGCCTCCTCCATGATGGTAAGGTCTGCGGAGAAGTCCGTATCAAATACCTTGTCAAAGCCCAGACGCCGCAGGGCGGCTGCCATCTTGCCCTCTACGTTGGTGCCGATGGGAAGGCCAAACTCCTCGCCGAGAGCGGCGCGGACAGCGGGTGCGGTCTGTACAATTACATGCTTCTTCGGGTCCGCGATGGCCGCGAACACTTCCTCGGTGCAGTCCTTCTCCTGAAGGGCGCCGGTGGGACATACGGCGATACACTGGCCGCAGGACACACAGGAGGTCTCTCCCAGCCCCATGCCGAAGGCGGAGCCAATCTCCGTGGCAAAGCCGCGGTTGTTGGCGCCGATAACGCCGATTCCCTGTACATTCTCACAGACAGCCACGCAGCGGCGGCAGAGGATGCACTTGCTGTTGTCGCGAATCATATGAGCTGCGGAATCATCAATCTCCGTGGCGCTCACCTCGCCGTCATAATAGCCCTCGTCCTCCACGCCCAGGTCGTGGGCCAGCTCCTGGAGCTCGCAGTGTCCGCTGCGCACGCAGGAGAGGCAGGAACGGTTGTGGTTGGAGAGAAGAAGCTGGACGGTCTTCTTGCGGGAATCCATAACCCGGGGGGTGTTGGTGAACACCTCCATGCCCTCCTCTGCCGGGTAGACGCAGGAGGTGACCAGCTTTCCATTTTTCAGCTCTACAATACAAACGCGGCAGGCGCCGATTTCATTGATTTCCTTTAAGAAGCAGAGCGTAGGAATCTCAATATGGGCCAGCCTTGCGGCCTCCAGGATGGTAGAACCCTTGGGAGCCGTAACTTCAATGCCGTTGATTTTAAGATTAATAGTCTCCATGTTCGATTCTCCCTCCCTTTATCGCTTATAGATGGCGCCGAACTTACACTTCTCCATGCAGGCGCCGCACTTGATACACTTGTTCTGGTCGATGACATGGGGATTCTTCACGGAGCCGATGATGGCGCCGGCCGGGCAGGTTCTCGCGCAGAGCGTACAGCCGCGGCACTTATCCCTGTCAATGTTGTAGGAGAGCAGAGCCTTGCAGACTCCGGCGGGACAGCGCTTCTCCTTGATGTGGGCCTCATACTCGTCACGGAAATACCGCAGAGTGGAGAGAACCGGGTTGGGAGCCGTCTGGCCCAGTCCGCACAGGGAGTTGGCCTTTACATAATGGCACAGCTCCTCCAGCTTGTCTAAGTCTTCCATAGTGGCCTGACCCTTGGTAATCTTGGTCAGAATCTCCAGCATGCGCTTGGTGCCGATACGGCAGGCCGTACATTTTCCGCAGGACTCCTCCACGGTGAATTCCAGGAAGAACTTAGCGATATCCACCATACAGTCGTCCTCATCCATAACAATCAGTCCGCCGGAGCCCATCATGGAGCCGATGGCGATCAGGTTGTCGTAATCGATGGGAACATCAAAGTGCTCTGCTGGGATACAGCCGCCGGAGGGGCCGCCGGTCTGGGCTGCCTTGAACTTCTTGCCGCCGGGGATGCCGCCGCCGATTTCCTCGATAACCGTGCGCAGCGTGGTTCCCATGGGAACCTCCACCAGGCCGGTGTTGTTGATTTTTCCGCCCAGTGCAAAGACCTTGGTTCCCTTGGACTTCTCTGTTCCCATGGAGGCAAACCACTCGGGTCCGTTTAAGATAATCTGGGGGATATTGGCGTAGGTCTCTACGTTGTTCAGGATACTGGGCTTTCCAAAGAGTCCCTTCTGTGCAGGGAAGGGAGGTCTGGGTCTGGGCTCGCCTCTCTTGCCCTCGATGGAGGTCATAAGAGCCGTCTCCTCGCCGCAGACAAAGGCGCCGGCTCCGAGACGCAGGTCGATGTCAAAATCAAATCCCGTGCCGAAAATATTCTTCCCCAGGAGCTCCATCTCGCGGGCCTGCTTGATAGCAATCTTTAAGCGCTCCACAGCGATGGGGTACTCCGCGCGGACGTATATGTAGCCCTGATTTGCGCCGATGGCATAGCCTGCAATGGCCATAGCCTCCAGCACCGCGTGGGGGTCGCCCTCCAGCACGGAGCGGTCCATGAATGCGCCGGGGTCGCCCTCGTCCGCATTGCAGCAGACATACTTCTGGTCCGCATCATTCTGCTTGCAGAGCTTCCACTTAAGGCCAGTGGGGAAGCCCGCGCCGCCGCGGCCCCTGAGGCCTGCGTCCAGAAGGGTCTGGATGACATCGTCGGGGGTCATCTCGGTGAGAACCTTGCCCAGGGCCTGGTAGCCGCCAGTGCCGATATACTCTTCGATGTTCTCCGGATTGATAACGCCGCAGTTGCGCAGGGCAATCCGGTGCTGCTTCTTGTAGAAATCCGTGTCGCTTAAAGCCTTGATGCCGCCGGAGGGGCTTACGGTCTCCTGGTAGAGAAGACGGGTAACCGGACGGCCCTTTAACAGGTGCTCGGACACAATCTCCGGAACATCCCCGGGCTGCACCATGGAATAAAAGGTGGCGTCGGGGTAGACAATCATAATGGGGCCGAGGGCGCAGAGACCATGGCATCCAGTCTCAACCACAGCCACCTCGTCTGAGAGACCCTGGCGCTCAATCTCCGCTTTCAGTGCTTCCATGATTTGGGGGCTTCCGGAGGACGTACATCCGGTGCCGCCGCAGACTAATACGTGTGAACGATACATGATGCTTTCCTCCTTTACTTCATTCCAGTGGCGCCCATGGTGTATTTCTCAACGGGATGTCCGCCGATTAAGTGGCGCTCCACTACCTCCAGGGCTTTATCCGGGTTCATCTTCACATAGGTAACCTTTTCCTTGCCGGGCTCCATGACCTCCACAATGGGCTCATACTGGCACAGGCCTATGCAGCCGGTCTGGGTTACGGAAACCTTGTCCGTAAGTCCGCGGGTCTGTACCTCCTGGGCAAGAGTGTTAAGGACCGGTCTGGCGCCTGCCGCAATTCCGCAGGTAGCCATGCCAACCACAACCCGGATATGGTTGTGGTCCTCAGCCCGGAGATTTACCTGGCTCTGCATCCGGTCTCTGATTGCTTTTAATTCTGCTAATGTTTTCATGCAATGCTCCTCCTGGTTATGCGTACTTTTATGAAGTACCGGGGCCATCTGTCACAGAATGGCTCCCTTGTCAGTTTCCTGCTGATTTTCTTTTAAATATTCCATGATGTACTGGGACACCTCCGGTGCGTCTAGGGGGACCCCGTCCAGAATCTCCCGCATCTCCCTGGTATCCAGGGTGAAGGAGGCGTCATTAAAGGTGTAGGTGTAGCAAAAATCTGTGTCTGGGTGATAGACAATCAGATTATGTATGGTGGCGTTCATATCTCCCAGAGGCATCCGGTCGATGTGGGAGAGCCCAAACACGGCGGTGACAGTGGTCCCCTTTCCCGGCTCCGACTGGATGGAGAAGCTGCCGCCGGTACTCTCTGCGGCAAACTTGAAAAAGGGAATTCCCAGTCCCACCTTACGGGTGGTTCGGGTAGTAAAGAAGGGGTCTGTGACATGGGAGACCTGCTCCGGCGTCATGCCGCAGCCATCGTCCGCAATGACAATGGCCAGCCGGTCCCGGGCTTCATCTACCGTGACCCGAATCTCTACCAGGGAAGCGCCTGCTCTGGTAGAATTCTCCGATACATCCAATACATTCAGTGAAATCTCCGGCAGCATAGGCTTTAATTGTACTTGGCCAGAATGCCGGGCACGTCGTCGGGGGTAAGTCTTCCGTAGACCTCTCCGTTAATCATCATAACAGGGGCAAGTCCGCAGGCGCCTACGCAGCGGCAGGAATCCAGAGAGAATTTCCCGTCCGGCGTACACTCGCCATTGGTGATGCCTAAAATCTCTTCCAGCTTCTTGAAAATCTCGCCGGAGCCCTTTACATAGCAGGCAGTTCCAAGACAGACGGAAATTTTGTATTTGCCCTTGGGCTGCAGGGCAAATTGGGCATAAAATGTGGCAACCCCATAGACCTTCTCCAGGGGAATGCCCATCTCGTCCGATATCATGGTCTGCACTTCAATGGGAAGATATCCGTAGATATCCTGGGCCTTCTGCATAACCGGCATCAGGGCGCCGGGCTCACTCTTAAGCTCGGCGATAGCGGCCTTTAATTCCGCTTCCTGCTCAGGGGTTCCGCTGAAGGGAACGGTTTGTTTTTTGCAAGCCATCGTTTGTTGACCTCCTTGTTGTGGTGTGTGCTAGCAGCAAGCTTGAACTGCTGCGTAGATTGTGCAATATATCTATACTTTATCATAACTTTAAAAAAAAATCTACTGTTTTTTTGTGAAAAATATATCAATCTGCGGATAAATCAGAACGTCAGGAAAAAGTGTTGAAAAAGGGGTAAAGGAATGGTATTCTAATTGTATTAGTTTCGGTACAATCCGAAGGCGCGGCTGCTTAGAGGCAGCGGCCGGAAATATAATTAGGGAGGCTGTGTATGACGGTTAGGGACGCAAAGGACATTTTGGGCGCCAGAGTGCTGGCGGGGGAAGACCTCTTGGACCAGGAGGTGCGGTCGGCCTGCGGTTCTGATATGATGAGCGATGTGCTGGCATTTTCAAAGGACCACTCGATTCTGCTCACGGGGCTGTGCAATCCCCAGGTGATACGGACGGCGGAGATGCTTGATATTGTCTGTATTATCTTTATCCGGGGAAAGAAGCCGGACGAATCCATGCTGGAGATGGCAAGGGAGCGGGGGCTGGTGATTCTTGCCACGGGGCACCGGATGTTTTCCGCCTGCGGCATGCTCTATAAGGCCGGGCTTGGGAGCGGGGCCATCTGAGGCAGTATGCCTGTATTTGACAGAATTGACAGAAGGGAACGTAATATATGGAGGACGCAATTGTTTTAACCTATGATATACCCGCTGACGACTTTACCCGGGCAGGGGAGGCCAGCAGCGATGTGAAGCGCAAGCTCAAACAGATGGGGGTGGGACCGGATGCCATCCGCAAGGTGGCCATTGCCATGTATGAGGGGGAGATAAACATGGTAATCCACGCCAAGGGCGGACAGATTACGGTGGAGATTACCCCGGAGCAGATTCGGATGATACTTGCGGACGTGGGGCCGGGAATTCCCGATGTGGAGCTGGCTATGCAGGCCGGATATTCCACGGCGCCGGATGAGGTCCGCTCCCTGGGCTTTGGGGCGGGCATGGGCCTTCCCAATATGAAGAAATATACGGACGAGATGAGTATTGATACTCGGATTGGAGAGGGGACCACCATCACCATGGCCGTCCGGCTTTAAAGAAACGAGGGATGATTTATGGATAAATTTTACCACTCTGTGCGGCTGGACGAAAATCTGTGCAAGGGATGCATCACCTGCATCAAGCGATGTCCCACGGAGGCTATCCGGGTGCGCGATGGAAAGGCCCACATTAATAATAAGTTCTGTATTGACTGCGGAGAATGCATTCGGGTCTGTCCCCACCACGCAAAGCGGGCAACCTATGACAAGCTGGAGGTTATGAATCAGTATGTCTATAAGGTGGCGCTTCCTGCACCATCCCTGTACAGCCAGTTCAACAATCTGGACGATGTGAATATTGTGCTGAATGCGCTGATTCAGATGGGGTTTGATGATGTGTTTGAGGTGAGTGCAGCCGCAGAGCTGGTCTCCGAGGCCACCCGCCAGTATCTTTCGGAGCATGAGGACCAGCTGCCCTTAATCAGCACCGCCTGCCCCTCGGTGGTGCGCCTTATTCGGGTGCGCTTCCCTAACCTGATTCCCCATCTGCTGCCCTTAAACCCGCCGATTGAGGTGGCTGCGATTTTAGCGGCGCAGAAGGCGTTAAGGGAGACAGGACTTCCCAGGGAGAAAATCGGCATATTTTTCATTTCCCCCTGTCCCTCCAAGGTGACCTACGTGAAATCTCCCCTGGGGACGGAGAAGAGCCAGGTGGACCACGTGCTTGCCATCAAGGATGTGTATCCCAGGATTCTCGCCTGCATGAAGGCGGTGGCGGCGCAGGACGATTATCCCATTATCGGCACCTCCGGGAAAATCGGCATCAGCTGGGGCCACAGCGGCGGGGAGGCCAGCGGACTGTTTACGGAAAATTATCTTGCGGCGGACGGCATTGAGAATGTCATCCGGGTGCTGGAGGATATGGAGGACCAGAAGTTCACGGCCCTGCGGTTTGTGGAGCTGAATGCCTGCAACGGCGGCTGCGTGGGCGGTGTCTTGAATGTGGAGAATCCCTACGTGGCCCAGGCCAAGCTCAAGCGGCTGCGCAAATATATGCCGGTGGCAAGAAGCCATATGCATGACAGCGAGGAGCCCATTATTCCCTGGACTACCGGGGTGGAGTACGAGCCGGTGTTCCGCCTGGGGAATACCATGATGGAGAGCTTCTCCCGCCTCAACCAGGTGGAGCGGCTGATGAAAAAGTTCCCAGGGCTGGACTGCGGCTCCTGCGGAGCGCCCACCTGCAAGGCGCTGGCAGAGGATATTGTCCGCGGAGAGGCGCGGGAGACGGACTGCGTGTATTATCTGCGGGAGAACCTGCACAAGCTCTCCGAGGAGGTGTCCGTGCTGGCGGACGACCTGCACAAGGGGGACCATGAGGGCCAGGAGACCATGCGCATTTTGAAGGAATATATTCAGAGGATATCGGAGGAGATGTCCCTGCTTGACAAGAAGGAGGAGGGGAAGGAATGACCGTACAGGAATTGGCGGACCGGACGGGATTTGAGACGGTAAATATGGGGGATGAGCCCGAACGGGAGATTGGCGTGCCCTTCTGCTGTGACCTTTTGAGCATTGCCATGAGCCGGGCGCCGGCGGGCTGTGCCTGGGTTACCGTGATGGGAAATATGAACACGCTGGCGGTGGCAGCGCTGACGGATGCGGCCTGTGTGGTGCTGGCGGAGGGCGCGTCCTTAGACGAGACCGCAGCAAAGAAGGCAGTGGTTCAGGGAATCACTGTGCTCCGGACGGAGGAGCCTATTTTTGAGGCGGCCTTAAGGATTCATATGCTGCTGGGCGGGCAGGCGTCATGATTAGCCTGACCTACGACCTGCACATCCACTCCTGCCTGTCGCCCTGCGGGGACGATGATATGACCCCGGCCAATATCGCGGGAATGTGTGCTATAAAGGGTCTGGATGTGGTGGCGCTCACGGACCACAATTCCTCCAAAAACTGCCCTGCTTTTCTGGCAGCCGCCGAGGAATATGGGCTTTTGGCCATACCAGGGATGGAGATTAACACCTCCGAGGAGGTGCACGCGGTCTGCCTCTTTCCCACCCTGGAGGCGGCCATGGATTTTGACGCCTATGTATACGCGCGGCTGGTCAAGTTCCCGAATAAGGAGGAGATTTTTGGAAAACAGCAGATTTATGATGCAGACGACCAGGTCTGCGGCACAGAGCCCAATCTCCTGATTAACGCCACGGAAATTTCCTTTGAGGGACTCTGGGAGCTGGTGCGCTCCTTTAAGGGCGTGATGTTCCCGGCTCACATTGACAAGACGGCCAACAGCCTGATTGCCAATCTGGGCTTTATCCCCGCGGACAGGAAATTTGTGACTGCGGAGGTGAAGGACTTAAAAAATCTGCACCGGCTGCGGCGGACGGAGCCCTATCTGGACGGCTGCCGGATTATCAGCAATTCCGACGCCCATTATCTGGAATACATCAATGAGCCGGAGCTGACCATCCAGGTGGAGGAGCGGTCTGCGGCGGCAGTGGTGGATGCGCTGGCAAGGGAGGTATGACAATGCGCCTGGCACATATATCGGACCTCCATCTGGGAAAAAGGGTAAATGAGTTTTCCATGCTGGAGGACCAGAGGTACATAGTAAAACAGATAGAGAGCATCCTGGAGGAGGAGGCGGCGGATGCCGTGCTCATCGCCGGGGATGTATATGATAAGCCGGTTCCGCCTGGAGAGGCGGTCCGGCTCTTTGACAGCTTTTTGACAGCTCTGGCGGACCGGGGAACCCATGTGTTCGTCATAAGCGGAAACCACGACAGCCCGGAGCGGATTGCCTTTGGCAGCCGCCTGATGGAAAAGAGCCGGGTGTACATGGCTCCGGTGTATGACGGCCATGTAAGCCCTATAGAGCTTCGGGATGCATACGGCAGCGTGTACGTGTATATGCTTCCTTTTATCAAGCCGGCGGTGGTGAAAAAATGCTGGCCGGAGGAAAAGATAGAGAGCTATGAGGACGCGGTGGGGTGCGCCGTCGCCCATATGAGGGAGGAGGCCTTTGTACCGGAGGCCCGCAAGGTGCTCATGGCCCATCAGCTGGTTATCGGGGCTTACCGGTGTGACTCCGAGGAGGTTTCCGTGGGAGGCCTGGACCAGGTGAGCGTCGGCCTTTTCAGGGATTTTGATTACACAGCCCTGGGGCATATTCACGGCCCCCAGAATGCGGGCGGAGAGCGGATACGCTACTGCGGCTCGCCCCTCAAGTATTCCTTTTCCGAGGCTGGCCATGTGAAATCCGTGACCATTGTGGACCTGGAGGAGAAGGGAAATGTCCGCGTGCGGACCCGCCCCCTCATTCCGCTTCACGATATGCGGGAAATCCGCGGAAGCTATGCGGAGGTGGTTTCCAGAGACTTCTACCGGGGAACGGCGGTGGATGATTACCTTCACATCACCCTCACGGACGAGGAGGACATTCTGGATGCGATGGGAAAGCTCAGGGCCATTTATCCGAATATTATGCGGCTGGATTATGATAACCGGAGAACCCGGGAGGGGGGACAGCTTCCGGAGAAGGTGCAGAGGGCAAAATCTCCCCTAGAGCTCTTGGAGGAGCTCTATGCGCTGCAGAACAACCAGCCGATGAGCGGGGAGCAGAGGGACTTTTCCGCGCGGCTGATAGAGGAACTTTGGGAGGACAGAGCATGAGACCGACAAAGCTTACAATATCTGCGTTCGGCCCCTATGCAGGGGAGGAGCGGCTCGATATGGAGGCCCTGGGAGACCGAGGCCTCTATCTGATAACCGGGGATACAGGGGCGGGGAAGACGACGATTTTTGACGCCATCGCATTTGCCCTCTACGGCAGCGCCAGCGGGGACGGGCGCAGGCCCCGGATGCTTCGGAGCAAGTACGCGGCGGCAGGGACCAAAACCTTTGTGGATATGGAGTTTGTCTACAATGGGAAGGCCTACCGGCTGCGCCGAAATCCCGAGTATGTGCGGGCCAAGCAGAAGGGAAGCGGGGAGACAAAGGAGAAGCCGGACGCAGAGCTTCACATGCCGGACGGAAGCCTTGTCACCGGTGACCGGGCGGTGACGGCCGCTGTGGAGGAGCTGGTGGGTCTTAACCGGGAGCAGTTTTCCCAGATTGCCATGCTGGCCCAGGGAAGCTTTTCCCGGCTTCTCTCAGGAAAGACCGAGGATAGGGGCGCGATTTTCCGGGAAATATTTGGGACCAGGCCGTATCAGGCATTTCAGGAACGGGTGAAGGAGCAGGCGAGGAACCTCTATGGGCGGTATCAGGAGGGGAGAAGCAGCATCCTTCAGTACAGCGCAGGCGTGGCAGCCGGCAGTCCGGAGGAGGAGATGGCCAGGCGCTGGGAGGAGGTCAAGGGAGAGCCTGGGGAGGCCATGGCGGAGATTCTCAACCAGCTTATCGAAGCGGATGAAGCGAAGGAGGCTGCGGCCGCATCGGAGACCGGCCGGCTTCAGCGGCAGATGGAGGAGCTGGGAGAGCAGGCCGGGGGACTTAGGTCTGCAATTCGGGCCAGGGAGGAGCTGGACGAGGCGGAGAGGAGCCTTTCTCTCAAGGAGCCCTTGGCGCAGGCTGCTTTGAAGGCCTATGAGGAGGAGAAAAAGCGCCAGGAGGCCAATCCTGCGCTGGCGCAGGAAATCGGACGGCTGGAGGAGGTGCTGGGCCTTTATGGGCAGTATGCCTCCCTTGCAAAACAGGAGCAGGCAGGCCTTCGGGCGGAACAGAGCTATGCGGCTCAGGAGGAGAAGGCCCGTGCGGAGGGGGAGAGGCTGCGCGCGGACCTGGAGGAAGGGCGCAGGCAGCTGGAGGCACTGGAAAATCTGGAGAGCGAGCTTCAGGCAGCTGCCCGCGAGGGGGAGCGCTTGGAGGAAAATAGAAGGCGCATCGCAGGGTATTCCCAGGCATTAAGGGATTACGAGAAGGAGGAAAAGCGGCTAAAGGAGGCCCGGGATGCCTATGGGCGGGCGGCAGATGCCTATGAGGCGGCAGAGCAGTCCTACGGGCGGATGTACCGGGAGTTTCTCGACAATCAGGCGGGTGTTCTGGCCGCCTCTCTAAAGGAGGGGGAGCCCTGTCCGGTGTGCGGCTCACGCACCCATCCCTGTCCCGCCGCTCCCGCGCGGGAGGGCGCTGGGGTGACCGAGGAGGCCCTGGACAGGGCGGCCGGCCTGCGGGACAATGCCCGCGCCCGTGCATCCCAGGCGAGTGTTCAGGCCGGGCAGCTGGCCGGCGGACTGGACGCCCGGTATCGGACCATGCGGGCGGATATTGAGGAGGAGGTCAAGGACTGGAAGGAGTCCTGGCGGGAGCGGTTATCTGCCGCCTCCCAGAAGGAATCCGAGGCAGCAGGGGAGGACCCGCTGAGCCCATCCCGGCAGCATTTCCTGGAGGTCTGGAGGGAGCTTCTCGGCCAGATTGGGACAGCCCTGGATGCCAGGGAGGAGACAGCGCGGCGGGAGCGCCGGCGGCTGGAAGGGGAGCTTAGGCGGAAGGCAGAGCTTAAAGAGCAGGGCCGTAAGCTGGAGCAGAGGATAGAAGCCGCCCGGCAGAGGCGCGAGGAGGCGGAAAAGGGCCGGGTGCAGGAGCGCACCCGCCAGGCGTCTGTCCGCGGGCAGATGGAGGAGATAAAGAGGCGGCTTCCCGAGGAGGGAAGAGAGGCAGCGGAGACTCGAATACAGGAGAAAAAGGCAGAGCTGGATGCCAGGCAGAGGGCGCTTGCGGACGCAGAGGGAAGGAGCGCGGCCCTGAGTCAGGAGACTGCAAGGCTTAAGTCCAGAGTCAGCACTCTAAAGGAGCAGCTGAGAAAGCAGGGGGAGCAGCTTAGGATGGCTCCGGCTGAAATGCCGTTGGAGGAGCTGAGAGCACAGCTTGCCTGGATAGATGGAAGGCGGCAGGAGGCAAGGGAGCAGCTGGCAGCCAGGGAGAAGGAGAATAGCGCTATCCACCACCGGCTGGAGACAAACCGGGCTGCCCAGCGGGGCATTGCCGCCAGGGAGCAGGAGATAGAGGAAATCGGAAGGCAGTGGGCCTGGGTCAAGGCTCTTTCCGACACGGTCTCCGGCGAGGTGAGCAAAAAGGAGCGGATTACCTTTGAGGCCTATGCCCAGATGGCATATTTTGAGCGCATCATTGCCAGGGCGAACACCCGGTTCATGATTATGAGCGGAGGCCGCTACGAGCTGAAGCGGTGCACGGAGGAGGATAACCGGGGAAAAAGCGGGCTTGGCCTTTCTGTGATTGACCATTATAATGGAACAGAGCGCAGCGTGAAAACCCTCTCCGGCGGAGAGTCCTTTCTGGCCTCCCTGTCCTTAGCCCTGGGGCTTTCGGATGAGATTCAGGCATTTGCAGGAGGAATCCGGCTGGACACCATGTTTGTGGACGAGGGCTTTGGCTCTCTGGACGAGGAGGCCCTGGACCTGGCGGTCCGGGCGCTTGGAAGCCTGGCGGAGGGCAGGCGGCTGGTGGGAATTATTTCCCACGTGCAGGAGCTCAAGGGAAGAATCGACCGGCAGGTCGTGGTGGCAAAGGACGGCAGAGGCGGAAGCCATGCCGAGGTACGGGCGTAGGCCCTATGTGATAGGAGGAAATGCTTTATGATGGAAATGAATACGATTCAGGAATTTCTGGCGGTCTTGTCATCCAAGGCGCCGGTGCCGGGAGGCGGAGGGGCCTCTGCCCTGGCAGGCGCCCTGGGAAATGCCCTGGGCCAGATGGTGGCCAACCTGACCATAGGCAAGAAGCGGTATGCGGACGTGGAGGAGGAAATCTGCGGCCTTCTTACGCGGATGGAAGAGCTGCAGGCGGAGTTTGTGAGGCTGGCAGACCGGGATGCGGAGGTGTTTGCGCCCTTGGCCCAGTGCTACAGCCTGCCCGCGGCCACGCCGGAGGAGCGGGCCTATAAGGAGCAGGTGATGGAGGAGCGGCTTTATGACGCCAGCCAGGTTCCCATGGAGATTATGGAGCGGGCAGTGGAAATGATGGAGATTCTGGATATCCTGGCAGATAAGGGGAGCCGCCTTGCAGTCAGCGATGTGGGCGTGGGCGTGCAGTATATGCGGGCTGCCCTGCTGGGAGCAGTGATGAATGTGTACATCAACACAAGGTCCATGAAGAACCGGCAGCGGGCGGAGGAAATCAACCAGAGGGCTCTGAATTTGACAAAGCGGGGCAGCAGCATGGCGGATGAGATATACAGCAAGGTGCTTTCGGGACTGGTATAGGAGAGGAGAGAATATGGAAATATTAAAGGGAGCGGCGGTGACTGCCGCCATAAAGGAGCAGGTGCAGGAGCTTTTAAAGGATTTTCAGGGGCAGCCGCCCAAGCTTGCCATTGTCCGGGTGGGAGAAAGGCCGGATGATTTGTCCTATGAGCGGGGAGCTGTGAAGCGGATGGAGGGCTTTGGCCTGCGGGCCCAGTCCTATGCCTTTCCGGAGGACATAGGCGGGGAGGAGTTTAAGCGGGAGTTTGCGGCCATCAACGAGGACCCGGATGTGGCGGGAATTCTTCTTTTGAAGCCGCTTCCCGCCCAGATTCCCGAGAAGGAGATTCAGTCCATGATAAATCCGGCAAAGGACCTGGACGGCATTTCTCCCGTGAATATGGCCAAGGTATTTGCCGGTGAGGCGGACGGCTTTGCGCCCTGCACGGCGGAGGCCGTGATTGAGGTGCTGAAGGCCTATGGGATTCCCATTTCCGGAAAGCGGGCGGTGATTGTGGGGAGAAGCCTGGTGGTCGGACGTCCTCTGGCCATGCTGCTGCTTAAGGAAAATGCCACGGTGACGCTCTGCCATACCCGGACGAAAAATCTGGAGGAGGAGTGCCGGCGGGGAGAAATCCTGGTGGCTGCCGCCGGGCGTGCGCGGATGCTTGGCGGGGCCCATGTGGGCGAGGGGGCTGTCGTTATCGATGTGGGAATCAATGTGGATGCGGACGGAAAGCTCTGCGGGGATGTGGACTTTGATGCTATCCAGGAGAAGGCGTCGATGGCGACGCCGGTTCCCGGCGGCGTGGGCGCTGTGACCACAGCGGTGCTGGCCAAGCACCTGGCGCTGGCGGCGGTGAGAGGCCGCAGATGAGAAAAGGGGGGCTGTTACGCGGAACAGCCCCTGCCGTCTTATAAGAGCGGATTATCTAAGATGTTTTTTTCAATGAAGTCAGGATTGAATTTGGGCATCAGTGAAGAGAGCGTGTCCAGGCACTGGGAAAGCTGCGCAAGCTCCTCGGGGGTAAAGGAGGAAAGCCCCTCCTTGGTGGCCTCCAGCATGGACTCCTTTAGCTGCTCCATGGCATCTATCCCCTCCGGCGTGATGGAAACATATACAAGACGCCGGTTTTTTGTGTCGTGGCTCCGCTTGGCGAGATTTTTCTCCTCCAGAGCATTCACCAGGCGGGTGAGCTGCTGCTTGGTGGTGTGCAGCTGACCTGCCAGCTCGGACATCGTAAAGGAGCCGCCCTGCTGCTTTAAAAGAAACAAAAGCTGAAAGCCCTGGGTATTGGCCTTTACCAGGTTCTGCTGCTGGTACTGCGCCTTGGTACAGGTGAGAAACTGGGTGGTAAAGGTCAAAAACTGGGCGCTCACTGCGGTAAGCTCCGCCGGAGTGTTTGTTTTCATGGTTCAGGCCTCCTTCCTACTATTTGTTTTATCATAGCATGTGTTAAATGTCAATATATATTAAAAGTAAATAAAAGTTTACAATTATCTATTGACAAATATTGCTGGAGGTATTATAAAAGATTTGTAGATGTTCAGGACGGGCAAGGAGAAGGCATCGTCCGGGACAGCTGCAGAGATGTACATGGATTCAACCGATTTCGAGAAAAGGAGACTATGATTTATGGGAGTACAGAATAATGGAGGAAAGAAGGATTTTAATAATAAGAAGCCTTTTTTCTACTACTATTTTCTCGTCCTGCTCATTGTGATGGTGCTGAATGCCCTGGTAATCCCCATGATGACCAATCATTCCGTGGAGGTTCCGTTCAATGAGTTCACAAAGCAGCTGGACGCGGGCAATGTGGAGGATGTGTATGTGGACAATGCCTTTGAGGAAATCCAGTACACAACCAAGGACCAGCAGTGGCCGGTGGTGTATAAGACCGGAAATATGCTGACGCAGGACAGCCTGGCGCAGCGTCTGGCCGACGCAGGGGTACAGAATTATTCCCGAGAGATTATCGAGGAGGCCTCTCCTCTGGTGAGCTTTTTGGTGAGCTGGATTTTCCCCATTTTGATGTTTGTGATTATCGGGCAGATTATGACCCGGATGCTTGCCAAGCGGATGGGCGGAAATCCGGCCATGACCTTCGGCAAGTCCAATGCAAAGATTTACGCTGAGAAGGAAACCGGTGTGACCTTTGAGGATGTGGCCGGCGAGGAGGAGGCCAAGGAGGCATTAAAGGAGATTGTGGATTTTCTGCACAATCCCCAGAAGTATGCGGACATCGGCGCCAGCCTTCCCAAGGGCGCGCTGCTTGTGGGCCCTCCCGGAACGGGCAAGACCCTTCTGGCGCGGGCTGTGGCCGGCGAGGCCCATGTGCCCTTCTTCTCCATCTCCGGCTCGGAGTTTGTGGAGATGTTCGTGGGCATGGGCGCATCCAAGGTCCGCGACCTGTTTAAGCAGGCCAATGAAAAGGCTCCCTGTATTGTGTTTATTGACGAGATTGATACCATCGGAAAAAAGCGTGACGGCGGCGGCATGGGCGGCAATGACGAGCGGGAGCAGACCTTAAACCAGCTGCTTACGGAGATGGATGGATTTGACGGAAAGAAGGGCGTGGTTATCCTCGCCGCCACCAACCGTCCGGAATCTCTTGACCCAGCTCTTCTGCGCCCGGGACGCTTTGACCGCCGGGTTCCCGTGGAGCTGCCGGACATGAAGGGACGTGAGGCCATTCTGCGGGTGCACGGGAAGAAGGTCAAGATGGGCGAGGACGTGGATTATAATGCCATCGCAAGGGCCACGGCGGGAGCCAGCGGCGCGGAGCTGGCCAACATCATCAACGAGGCAGCCCTGCGGGCCGTGCGCATGGGCCGGCAGATTGTACGGCAGGAGGACCTGCAGGAGAGCGTGGAGACCGTAATCGCAGGCTATCAGAAGAAGAACGCGGTGATTCCGCCCCATGAGCGGAAGATTGTGGCCTATCATGAGGTGGGACATGCCCTGGTGGCGGCCTGCCAGAGCCATTCTGCTCCGGTGCAGAAGATTACGATTATTCCCAGAACCTCCGGAGCCCTGGGCTATACCATGCAGGTGGATGAGGGAGAGCGCTATCTTATGAGCCGTGAGGAGGCTTTAAATAAGATTGCCACCTTCACCGGTGGACGGGCGGCGGAGGAGGTTATTTTCCACTCCATCACCACAGGGGCCTCCAACGACATTGAGCAGGCTACCAAGCTGGCCCGGGCCATGGTGACCCGGTACGGCATGACCGACGAGTTTGACATGGTGGCTATGGAGACAGTGACCAACCAGTACCTGGGAGGCGATACCTCTCTGGCCTGCTCGCCGGAGACAGCCCGCATGATTGATGAGCAGGTGGTGAAAATTGTGAAGGAGCAGCATGCCAAGGCTGTGTCCATCCTGCGGGAGAATGAGGCCAAGCTTCACGAAATCGCGGCGTACCTTCTGGAGAAGGAGACGATTACCGGCGAGGAGTTTATGAATATCCTTGAGGGCAGGGGGGAAGACGCATCCTCCAAGGGCATTTAGAGGAATTTTCAAACGCGCTCGGGTGCGCTGGCGCGGCCCGGTGACGGCGTGAGACAAAGAAGGCTTTCGTATCTGTGCGGTATCACGGATGCGGAGGCCTTTTTCGCTGGCTGCAATCGTAAGGTTTTGTTCGATTGCATTTGCCTGCGGGCTGTGCTATTCTTAAAGCATAGAGCAGGAGGGGGAGCTTAGAAGAGAAAGGCAGGTAGAAAAATGGAATCAATTTTAAACAGACTGTATGCCGGGGAGCTGGCGCCGGCGGAGCATGCGGTGGAGGGAAATTCACGGTACGAGGAGCTGTGCCGCATTTCCTTAAAGGAGATGGATGCATTCACGAAGAAGCTGGACGAGGAAGCCCGCAGGGAGTTTGATTTGCTGATGGAGCATTATCTGGAGCTTACGTATATGGAGAAGACCCAGACCTTTTCGGATGGATTCCGCCTGGGCGCAGGGATTATGTGCGAGGTGTTTTATGGGAGGGAGGCGGCGCAGGCTAAAAATAGCATTCAATAATTGTTAGGAGGAGCAGGTTCATGAAAGTGGGAATCTTTCGGTGCATGCAAACAGAAGATTACTGTCCGGGAACAACGGATTTTCGCATGGTTAGAGAGAAAAAGGGCATATTTGCAGGGGTGGAGGAAGAAATAGAGATTATCGGTTTTGTCAGCTGCGGCGGCTGTCCAGCTAAGAAGGCAGTGCTCAGAGCAAGAGAGCTGGTTAGGCGTGGGGAAGATACGATTGTATTTGCAAGCTGTATTCAGAAAGGAACCCCTATAGGCTATCCGTGCCCATTTGCCAAAAAGATGAAGGACGTAATTGCGGCTGATTTAGGGGATAGTGTTCAGCTGCTGGATTATACGCATTAGATGCCAAAGTGAGAAAGAAATAGCGATACATAATTGACAACCGGCAGAATCCTGGTTATACTTACCATGTATCAGCGATTTACATTACACGTTTTTGATGGGACAGAAAGCGACTGCGTCAGGGATATTTGGACAAGCCAGACCTGGCGCATTTTTATCTGGACCATCGCCACATGATGGAGGAGAGATTATGAGACTGAGAAAAGCAGCAAGCGCAGCACTGGCAGGCATGATGGTTCTGTCACTGGCAGCCTGCGGTTCCTCTTCTGAGGAGACCACCGCAGCTGAGACACAGGCGGCGGAGACCACCGCAGCGGCTGAGGCCGGGGACACGGAGGCCGCTTCCGAGGAGGCAGCCGAGGAGACCGAGGCTCCCGCCGGGGAGGGCATTGCCCCTGAGGATTTGAAGGTGGGCTTTGTCTACATAGGCGATGAGAATGAGGGCTATACGGCCGCGCACTACGAGGGCGCCAAGGAGATGCAGGAGGCTCTGGGGCTTTCGGATGACCAGCTCATCGTAAAGTGGAATATCCCCGAGGACGAGACCGCAGCGGATGCGGCTATGGACCTGGCGGACCAGGGATGCCAGATTGTATTCGCAAACAGCTTCGGACATGAGTCCTATATCATTGAGGCTGCCAAGGAGTATCCGGATGTGCAGTTCTGCCATGCAACCGGCTTCCAGGCTGCCACAAGCGGCTTATCCAATATGCACAACTATTTTACTTCTATCTACGAGGCCCGCTATGTGTCCGGCGTGGTGGCCGGCCTTAAGCTGAACCAGATGATTGAGGATGGCACTATCACAGAGGATACCTGCAAGATTGGCTATGTGGGCGCTTACCCCTACGCAGAGGTAATCAGCGGCTACACCTCCTTCTTCCTGGGCGCCCGCTCTGTATGCCCCAGCGCTACCATGGAGGTGAAGTACACCAACAGCTGGGCAAGCTTCGACCTGGAGAAGGAAGCGGCTGACGCTCTGATTTCTGACGGCTGCGTGCTCATCAGCCAGCATGCGGACACCACGGGAGCTCCCACCGCCTGCGAGGCAGCCGGCGTTCCCTGCGTGGGCTACAATATTTCTATGATTGCCACAGCTCCCACCCAGGCGCTGACCTCCGCGTCCAATGACTGGGGCGCATATGTGACCTACGCTGTGCAGTGCATGGTTGACGGAACCCCCATCCCGGTTGACTGGTGCAAGGGCTTCTCTGACGGCGCAGTGCGCATCACCGAGTTAAATGAGGCTGCGGTTGCTCCTGGAACTGCCGAGAAGGTGGAAGAGGTAGAGGCTCAGCTGGCATCCGGCGAGCTCCATGTGTTTGACACCTCCACCTGGACGGTGAACGGTGAGACACTGACCACCTACAAGAAGGAGGGAAGCGACCTGGAGTACATCTCCGACGGCTATTTCCACGAGTCCGAGTTTGCTTCCGCCCCCGCATTTGATATTCTGATTGATGGAATTACCACCATTGACAACTAAGACAGCAGAAAAGCGGAGCCATTTGTTTCTGGCTCCGCTTTTCTGGGCAGATGGTAAACTGGCTGCAAGAGAAGAAAAATGAGTCCGGGCGGCGCAGGCGTTCCTGCTGCTGCCGGAACGGTTACGAGGAATGGAGGTCTGCCGATGAGCAGGGAAGCAGCAATCGAGCTGAAAAACATTACAAAACGGTTCGGCAAGGTGACGGCCAACGATAAGGTCTGTCTGTCCGTGCGCCGGGGAGAGATTCTTTCCGTTTTAGGGGAGAACGGAAGCGGGAAGACCACTCTCATGAACATGATATCCGGCATTTATTATCCGGACGAGGGACAGATATTTGTAAATGGGAGAGAGGTTTCCATCCGCTCGCCCAAGGACTCCTTTGCCTTGGGAATCGGCATGATTCATCAGCACTTTAAGCTGGTTGACGTGCTCACCGCTGCGGAAAATATCATTCTGGGACTTCCGGGAAGGGAAGTGCTGGACATGAAGGCTGTGTCCGCCAGGATTCGGGAGCTGACAGAGCGGTATGGCTTTGAGCTGGACCCGGACCAGAAGATTTATGCCATGTCCGTGTCCCAGAAGCAGACGGTGGAGATTGTGAAGCTGCTTTACCGCGGGGTGGATATCCTGATTTTGGATGAGCCTACGGCGGTGCTCACCCCTCAGGAGACCGAGAAGCTCTTTGCTGTGCTGCGGAACATGCGGGAGGCCGGCCATTCCATTATCATTATCACCCACAAGCTCCACGAGGTGCTGGCTCTGTCTGACCGGGTTTCCGTGCTCCGCAAGGGCCAGTATGTGGGAACCGTGGAGACGGCCCAGGCCACGGAGGCGTCCCTGACGGAGATGATGGTGGGCAAGAAGGTGGATTTAAATATCGAGCGGCCTGAGCCTGTGGACCCCCAGCTGCGGCTTAAGGCGGAGGGCCTCACCTGTGTGGATAAGGAAGGGGTGAAGACGCTGGATTCCGTGTCCTTCACCGCTATGAGCGGGGAGATACTGGGCATAGCGGGCATTGCCGGAAGCGGCCAGAAGGAGCTTTTGGAGTCCATTGCCGGACTTCAGGCTCTGAGCGCTGGCTCCATCACCTACTATCCGCCGGAGGGCGGGGAGAGGAATCTGGAGGGAATGTCCGCCGCGGCCATCAGCAATCTGGGCGTGAAGCTTTCCTTTGTGCCGGAGGACCGCCTGGGCATGGGCCTGGTGGGCTCCATGGATATGACGGACAACATGATGCTTAGGGGCTACCGGGGCGGACGGCCCTTCTTCGCGGACAGGAAGCGGCCGAAGAATCTGGCGGAGCACATCATCGAGGAGCTGGAGGTGGTGACGCCGGGGGTGAGCACACCGGTGCGCAAGCTCTCCGGCGGCAATGTGCAGAAGGTCCTGGTGGGCCGGGAGATTTCCTCCAACCCCAAGGTCCTTATGGTGGCCTACCCGGTGCGGGGACTGGATATCAATTCCTCCTACACCATTTATCACCTGCTCAATGAGCAGAAAAAGCAGGGGGCGGCGGTTATCTGCGTGGGCGAGGACCTGGATGTTCTCCTGGAGCTCTGCGACCGGATTCTGGTGCTCTGCGGCGGAAGGGTCAGCGGAATCGTGGACGGCCGGACCGCCTCCAAGGAGCAGATTGGACTTATGATGACGAGGATGGGAGGCGGACAGGATGCGTAGAGAACAGACAGCTGTTTCCAACAAGGAGCCTTTGATACACATTTCCAAGCGGGATGAAATTGAGATGTGGAAGGCCTGGGCCATCCGGGGGGCGGCGGTGCTTCTCTCCCTGGTGGTCTGTGCAGGGGTGATTGTGGCTCTCACGGGATTAAACCCCCTGGAGGTTTACAAGGGAGTATTTGACGGAGCGGTGGGAAGCAAGCGCAGGACCTGGATGACCATTCGGGATACCCTGGTGCTTCTGTGCATCGCTATCGGCATTACCCCGGCCTTCAAGATGCGGTTCTGGAATATCGGCGCGGAGGGCCAGGTGCTGATTGGCGGCGTGGCGTCGGCTGCCATGATGATTTATCTGGGGGACAGCCTTCCGGCCTTTGTCCTTCTGCCCATGATGCTTATCGGGAGCGCCCTGGCGGCCATGGTATGGGGCGCTGTCCCTGCATTTTTTAAGGCCAACTGGAATACCAATGAGACGCTGTTTACCCTGATGATGAATTATGTGGCGATGCAGGTCATCACGGTGTGCATCATTTTCTGGGAGAATCCCAAGGGCTCAAACTCTGTGGGAACCATCAATTCCTCCACCAGGGGCGGATGGATTCCAGAGCTCTTCGGCCTGGACTATGGATGGAACCTGATTATCGTTTTGGCGCTGACCCTTGCCATGTTCGTGTATCTGAAATACAGCAAGCAGGGATATGAGATTGCCGTGGTGGGCGAGAGCGAGAACACGGCCCGGTACGCGGGCATCAATGTGAAGCGGGTGATTCTCAGGACGATGGCTCTGTCCGGCGCTATCTGCGGCATTGCGGGCTTTATCATTGTCAGCGGCGCCAGCCATACCATTTCCACAAGCACAGCGGGAGGCCGTGGCTTTACTGCCATCATCGTGTCCTGGCTCAGCAAGTTCAACCCATTTGCTATGATTCTGGTATCCTTCTTCCTGGTGTTCATGCAGAAGGGAGCGGGACAGATTGCTTCCCAGTTTAATCTGAATGAGAATGCCTCGGATGTTATCACGGGCATCATCCTGTTCTTTATACTGGGCTGTGAGTTCTTTATCAATTACCGGGTTGGCATGCGGGGCCGCCGGAGCGCGGGAAAGGAGGAGGCATAGGGTATGGGATTTTTGGTGATTTTTATTCAGAAGGCCATCGGCCAGGGAATCGGAATTCTCTACGGGGCCCTGGGGGAGATTCTGACGGAGAAGTCAGGAAATTTGAACCTGGGCATTCCAGGGATGATGTACATGGGAGGCATCGCCGGGCTGATTGGGGCGTTTTTGTATGAAAATTCTGCGGAGGCTCCCAACGGATTTGTGGGCCTGCTGATTTCTTTTGTTTGCGCCTTTGTCTGCGCGTCTCTGGGCGGGCTGGTGTACAGTGTGCTGACCATTACCCTGCGGGCCAACCAGAACGTGACGGGCCTCGCCCTGACCACCTTCGGTGTGGGGTTTGGTAACTTTTTCGGCGGATCCCTGGCCAAGCTTGCAGGCGGCGTGGGACAGATTTCTGTGGCCGCCACGGGTGCAGCGTATAAGACGCCGGTTCCCGGCCTCTCCGGTCTGGGAGTGGTGGGTGAGCTTTTGTTCTCCTACGGCTTTCTCACCTATCTGGCTATCCTCTTAGCCATCGCTATGGCATTTTTCCTGGGGCGGACCCGGAAGGGCCTGAACCTGCGGGCAGTGGGCGAGAGCCCGGCCACAGCGGATGCCGCGGGCATCAATGTGACGGCCTACAAGTATCTGGCCACCTGCCTGGGGGGCGGCATCAGCGGTCTGGGCGGCCTGTATTTTGTTATGGAGTATTCCGGCGGAACCTGGACCAACAACGGCTTCGGCGACCGGGGATGGCTTGCCATCGCGCTGGTTATCTTTGCCCTGTGGAAGCCGGTGAATGCCATCTGGGGGTCTCTCCTCTTTGGCGGGCTTTATATCCTGTATCTGTATATACCGGGGCTGGACCGGGGGGCCCAGGAGGTATTCAAGGCCCTTCCCTATGTGGTGACCATTGTGGTGCTGGTGATTACCAGCCTCAGGAAGAAGCGGGAGCACCAGCCGCCGGCAAGCCTGGGACTGGCGTATTTTAGAGAGGAGAGATAGGGCGATGTTAAAGGATACAGTGATGAAGTATTATCTGGAGCAGGATTATAACTGCGCGGAGAGTCTTATCCGCGGGGCAAATGAATATTATGGTCTGGGGCTGGACGAGAAGGCGCTTCTGGCCTTTGGCGGATTTGGAGCCGGCTGTTATGCCGGCCGGCTGTGCGGCGCCTGTGCCGGGGGCATAGCGGCTGTTTCCAGCAAATATATCCACACCCGCGCCCACGCGGAGGAGCTGGCGCAGAAGCGGGTGGAGGCGTTTGTGAAGGCCTTCATGGAAACCCTGGGAAGCGACCTCTGCGCGGAGCTCAAGGAGCGCTATTGGGACGGGGCGCTGGATAGGGGCCGGTGCAGGAAGACAGTGGAGCTGGCTGCTGGCGTGCTGGAGCAGAAGATGGAGGAGTATAGGGCGGAGGATGAGGCGTGAGCTGACGCGGGATGCGTCTTCGCAGGAATTAGAGATAGGCAAGAGGGAACACCACCGGCTGGAGCAGGATGAGGCCGGTGGTGTTTTTAACAGAAATGGGCAGTTTGGAGGGAGTGCGTACAAAGGGGAAAATGATGTATTCGGTTGCATTTGACATAACGAAAAATGTACACGACGTAGAAGATATTGTTCAGCTCTCTTTTATCCATCTAATAGACATTTTGTACAAAATAGATGCAGAAGAAATAGGTATGCCGCGCTGTAAAAACTGATTTAGGAGAGCCTTATCGAATATTTTCCTGTAATGAATTATTTGAAAGGGATACTGCTAATATAGAGGAAATCGAAGATGCATTGGAGAAAGCATCTTATATTTGGCAGGTTCCGGTAAAGGTTGGGGATGTAAGTCTTTTGATAGATATTACGAAAACAACAGAAATACGTGATGACATTCCGGAGGAAGCGAAAGAAAAACTTAGAGAAAATCTTGGAAAATGGCATATTGGTGCTACGTACATATATGGGGAAGAGAATGTCAATTATGTAAGAGCAGTGGAAGACTCTTTGGAAACATATGGGCTAAATCCAGAGGATTATACATATGAATTTGTCAATGGAATCCCGGGTATCCGCTATCCGGTAGCGCTTGTATGTAATAAGTATAGAGGCTAAATTTATTATACCTGTTCAAAAAGCAACAACCCATGCCTTTCCGGAAGGAAGCGAAGCAATGGAATACACGGCCTCGGCTTCAAACGCATCTAGTGTGAGAAGAAACCAATATGCAAATGGCTTTGCCGTATATAATTTGAAGCTGTGGCGGAGGCTTCCGGAAACTCTGATGGCGGGATGCTGCTGAACGTAGGAAGCGGGGGTACGGAATTGATGGTGCGGTCTTCAGTAGAACGATGGTGCCTGCCGGTTGTATTCGGAGCGAGAGTTTTATTGCTTGGGATTTTTATTTTCAAGAGAAAGCGCAGATAACGGCAGGGGCAAATGATGGATATCCGAATGGACTATGAATAATAGGGGGCGGATCTCTGGAGATAAACCGGGAGCCGCTGTTTTTAGTAAGAAAGTTTGAAAACGGCTGCTGCCGGAAGAAAAGAAATGCTGCAATTCAAACAGGCCTTGCCTTTCAAAACAGGCCTGCGGTACAAAAGGATTGCTTTTCAGAACCTGCTTTTGTATACTGAGGGTATGGAAAATCTGCAGGAGGTAGGCATGGGAAAGACAGCAGGAAGGACTGTGGCTATAGGGATACAGGATTTTGGGGATTTGATCCGGAAGGGCTATTTTTATGTGGATAAGACAGATTTTATCCGGGAGTGGTGGGAGAGCGGGGACAGCGTGACGCTGATTACCCGCCCGCGCCGGTTTGGGAAGACATTAAATATGAGCATGGTGGAGCATTTTTTTTCTGTGGACTGCGCCGGGCAGGAAGAGCTGTTTGAAGGACTCTCGATCTGGGAGTATGAGGAGTACCGCAGGATTCAGGGGACGTATCCGCTGATTAGCCTGTCCTTTGCCAACGTGAAGGAGAGAGATTATGATACGGCCTGCTACCGGATGCGGCAGCTTCTGATGAAGCAATATGAGAAGGCTTCCTTTCTTCTGGACAGTGAGGCGCTGTCGGATACGGAGAAAATGTATTTTAAGCGCATGCGGCTGGATATGAGTGAGAAGGATGCGCCTATGGCGCTTTATAACCTGTCGGATTTCTTGTACCGGTATTATGGAAAAAAGGTTATCATTTTACTGGATGAATATGATACGCCGATGCAGGAGGCCTATGTGGATGGCTGCTGGGACGACCTTGCGGCATTTGCCAGGGGCTTGTTCAATTCCACCTTTAAGACCAATCCCTGGCTGGAACGGGCAATTATGACAGGGATTACGCGTGTCAGCAAGGAATCGATTTTTTCTGACCTAAACAACCTGGAAGTGGTCACGACCACATCGGATAAATATGCCGCGGCATTCGGCTTCACAGAACGGGAGGTGTTTGCGGGACTGGACGAGTGCGGGCGGGGAGACGAGAAGCCGCGGGTCAAAGAGTGGTATGACGGTTTTATTTTCGGGAGCCATAAAGACATCTACAATCCGTGGTCGATTTTAAATTTCCTGGATAAAGGGGAATATACGGCTTACTGGGCGAATACCAGCTCCAACAGTCTGGTGAGCAAGCTGCTCCGGGAGGGGAGCCGGGATGTAAAGGAAACCTTTGAAAAGCTATTAAATGGGGAGACGATTCGGATGCCCATTGATGAACAGATCGTGTACAACCAGTTGGACGGGAATGCGAAAGCGGTCTGGAGCCTGCTGCTGGCCAGCGGCTATCTGAAAGTCCTTTCTTATGAAAAGCAAAATGAGCGGTCAGAGAGGCCAATGCCAGAGTATGAGCTCGCGCTGACAAATCTGGAAGTAAAGCGGATGTTCCAGAACATGGTTCAGGACTGGTTTTCGCAGACTGACGCGGATTATAATGATTTTATCAGAGCTATGCTGGCGGATGATGTGGAAGCAATGAATGAATACATGAACCGCGTGGCATTCAGCACATTCAGCTATTTTGATACCGGAAGAAATTCTTATAAGGAGGAACCGGAACGGTTTTACCATGGTTTTGTCCTGGGGCTTATGGTAGATTTACAGGACAGGTATTTTATTACATCTAACAGAGAAAGCGGCTTCGGAAGGTATGATGTGATTTTGGAGCCGAAGAAGCCGGAAAAGGATGACGCCATTATCCTGGAGTTTGTTACTACTCAGCCGTGCGCGGATATAGGCCCCGGATGCTTTCCAAGCTTGCTTGAGAGGGCATCTGGGGGCCTATATCCGCATAGGGATGACAATCCCGGCTTCTTGACCGCGCTTATGTGCGGTCAAGAAGATGCACGGCTGAGTAGTGACTTGTTCAATAGCAGAAGGGAAAGCAGCCTGGAAGATACAGTTGAGGCGGCCCGGCGCCAGATCGAGGAGAAGCAGTACGCCGCGCAGCTGAAGGCCCGTGGAATCGCCCCGGACCATATCCGAAGCTATGGCTTCGCCTTCCAGGGGAAGAAGGTATTGATCGGATAGGGAGTTAAAACTCCCTATCCTCACAATTCCCTGTTTGGTGTATTTTTCTAAAACTTCGGCAGCTCCGGAAGCTCCAAATCGCAGGCCTCCCGAAGTTCCGCAATCATCTCGCCGTACACACCGTCCATTTCCTCCGGAATATAGGTGACTTCCATGTACCGGTAGTAGCCCTCCCTGCGCAGGGGCTGGGCGACCAGGAAGGAGATCCTGGCATTTTCTCCTTCCCAGAAGGAGATTTGCTTGGAGGCCATATCCACCTCTCCGTCATAGCGGGTTTCAAACACGCCTTCATCGTAAAGCTCCAGCCCTGACTCCACAATCTCTTCATAGGCCCGGTCCACAATGGGCTGGGGTCCCTCCGGGGAGTAGAAGGCCTCCGCGAAAATGCGCAGGCCGTGAGCCTGTGAGCGGACGGATGTCCCGTCCTCCCCGTATTCTACCTCACCGCCGTAGGGGAGAGGGATCCGCATATACTGGGAACCGCCGTAGGGCGAGACGATAAAGGCAATCCCTACATGCTCATAGCCCATTTCGCCTCCCTGGTGGTACATGGAGCGGTAATTCGCGTCGGTTGGGCCGGTCTGCTTCACATTCCGGAGCATATAGAGGATGGCAGCTTTGGCGGTTTCCTCGTCCTCCGCTCCTGTGCAGTCCGCCTCAATGCGGATCAGTGTGCCAATGGCGTTCTCCGCAAAGGAGACAGCGTTGAGGAGGGATCGGCCGTCGGAAAAGGTGACGGTCAGGAGACTGTGCAGGTAGATCACCTGGTCCTCCGCCGTAAACTCCGCCAGGCCATCCTCTGTCTCGGTGTCATTAAAGGAAAAACCTTCAAATCCGGCATCCATGCGGTGCTGTCCGATGGGCTCTGTCAGGGCATCCAGGGCGCTCTCCCTTGTCTGTCCCAGGCTCACGGTTATCCGGTAGACCGTACCGGTGTCCGGATCCGCAAATTCCCCGTCTCCCATCCGGGCCAGGCGGCTGTCTATCTGGAAAGTGACGCCCTTCTGCTCGTAGGAGCGGACAGACTCTGGCTCCTGTGCGCCTGCTTTTTTTGCAGAGGCCAATACAGAGGAGGCTCTCTCCATAAGCGTCCCGCCTCCCGCAACCGCGCCCGCAAAAGCGCCTCCCCCGGCAAAAATTGCTGTCAGGACCAGGGTGATAATTATAAATCCCGCGTGTGCAGGGGCGGGGCCTCTTGGCGGCTCAAGGCCCGGAGCCGGGGCAAATCCCGGATAGGCCTTGGCAATGGTCATCCGTTTCCTCCACACAGTGGAAGGGTTCGCCTTTGTCCCGATTTTTGCCGGTTCATAGGAGACATGCCAGGCCCACGGGTTCTCCCATTCTGGCTGCAGTTTTTCCAGACACAGGACACAGCGTCCAAGGGCGCTATCCGGCGCGGTACGCTCTGCGGCGACTGACTGAATGGCCCGCTCGATGGCATATTTGGCCCGGCTCTTTTCCTCATCCGAAAGCTTTTCCCAGAGAATTTCTTTCCGCATATGGATGCCCTGGGTAAAATGGTAGGTCTTGATGGCATTCAGACGGGCAAGATCCACCCGCCAGATTTTCCCGATTCTCCGTACAAAGATCCACTGCCAGGCAAAGCAAGGCGCAAACAGCAGCAGGGCGGCCAGTGTCAGAAGCAGCAGGGCGGCGAATATTCCGATCATCTGTCCAAGAAACACCGGATGGAGCCACTCGGGAACCAGCGTATGCCCCATGGCCAGACCGCATATCATAAGGCAGAGTACCAGCAGGGGAATGCACAGACTGAACCGCAGACGCCGCATCCATCCGGCCGCAGCGGGATAATATTGGGTAGGCTCCACCGCTTCCCTGCCAGGGGAAGACGCCCCGCTCCGCTGCTGGGGCTGCGCGTATCCGTTCGCATGCGCATATCCGTTCGCATGCGCGTATCCGTTCGTCTGCGCATATCCATTTGCCTGTGCAGATCCGTCCGTCTGCGTGTACCCGCGTCGCTCCTCCTCACGCGCCTCTTTCCTGCTCTGGCCGTATGCGGCGAATAGGCTGGGCACAGCCCCCAGCAGGGTAAAGAGATAGAGAAGCGCCAGATCCGCGAAATAGGCTGAAGTGTCCAGAACCCCTTCCTCTAAAAGCGCGTCCAGACTGCGGAATGCAGCGAAGACGCCCATTTCCCCGGCCTCCGACACCAGCAAAGCATATTGAAGCTTATTGGCCATGTAGGTCATGGCAAGAATCAGGCAGGAGGAGAACAGGATTCCCTTCCTGCTCAGTACTCCTGCGAACCGCCGGTAGCCCCGCAGCGCGCAGACTGCCATGATAACGCCGCAGAATGAGGCGGTATATCCCAGCTGTCCTACCAGAACAATGCAGGCAGCTCCCACGAAAGAGCCCAGAAATGCTCCGGTCATTCCTGCGATAAAATGATCCTCCCTTTTTTGTTCTCTCATCGTCATTTCTCCATTCTACTTCTGTCTTGTCTGCTTTTTTGGCGCAGGATCATCCAGCATCTGGCCGAACCGGTCGGTCAGAACCTCCTTGGACAAGGAAAGTTCAAAAGGCGCCTCCGCATAGGGGATGACCCGCCCCTTCCAGAGCTTTCGGTAGAGGGCCCACCGCCTGGCGGTCATGGACTGGGGATCTCCTCCATGCTCAGATAGCCGCACAGATAACACCACTGGGACACCAGACAGCAGCGGCCCACATCCCAGCCCAGAAGCGCGTTCTCCCCATAGCGGCGCCAGGCAGACAGCATTTTGGGCAGATAGCTGTCTTCGTTGGCACTGGGATTGACGGCTTTTGCGGCCTCGATGAGTTCTTCCTCTCCGCAGCCGGAATACACAGCCTCCAATAGGCTTTTCTTCAGCGATGGCACATAGTTCTTTTCTCCAACGGGATTTCCGGCCCCTCCCAGATAGCGGAAGGTGCCCTTATTTGCCGCGATCAAAATGGAGCCGGCGGCATTCAGCCACCGCAGAGTGGGGGATAGTCTGTTCAGCCAATCCTTCCGCTTCTCCCATGGACGGAATATGTGTCTTAGTATCAGAATGAGCGCAAGCGTACCTATTACAGCAATTAAAAATACCTTCATTGTGCCTCCTTCTTCACGTGCGCAGCCTCCAGCAGAATGGAGCGGGCCTGCCGGCAGGCGACGTACAGTTCAGACTGGGAAAAGACCAGGTAGACCGCGTCCCCCGCTGTGTCGGCAAATGCGATGAGCCGCTCCAGGATCTGGGGCGTCAGGATGTAGAAGGCGTTGTGTTCCTCCTCGGCGAATACGGCGAACCGGGCGTTGAAGGCTTCACTCTCCGTCTGAATGGGGAGGGAACCCGCCTTTTTTGCCATATCATCCCGAAGCTTCCAGTCCATGACCTGAATATAACCGGAACTGCTTTTTTGGCTGTCAAAGGTCTCGAAGCCGATGATCTGCCCTTCAAAGACGATATCGGGCAGGGACCGGCAGCCAGAGGCTCTTTTGCCCACCGACACGCTGCTGGCGCGGAACCGGGTCCCGTCCAGGATTCCCCTCAGCTCGTCCGACGCCTTGTAATAAGTAATCATGCAGCTGGGCAGCAGATTGAAGCGCTGCAGCTCCTGACGGGTAAAACCGCCCTGCGAATTGTAGCGGAGCTCGGAAAAGCCGGGCAGCTGCCGGATTGTGTCCAGCACATATTTATTTTTAAAGCTCACATTAAACAGGTTATACGCCTTCTGCCAGACCAGCATGACATAGAAAATATAGACGGTGCCTGCCAGTATGGCAGCCATAATCAGGCCGCCTGCCGTCCGGTATATCACGCCCAGAACGGCGCCGTCTGTGCCGGTTCCGGAGACGGCGATGAAAAGAAGCAGATTTTTTACGAGTACAAACCCTGCGAGTCGAAAATCCCTCCCCGAGAAGGCTCCGTGCCCGCTGCCTGCGGGGCTGCTGCGGCCTCCCTGCCCCAGAGCTCCCGGCTGGTTTTGCAAAACGGTGCACACCTGCTATTTTACCGTATATTCCCTTTTTTGTCATCCGCTGCGTGGGAGGGCGGTGCAGCTGCAGCGGACAGGGGGGCGGGACCTTAAAAATGGGAACCGTTTGCCCGCCGTCTGAACCATTGCTAAAAATGCGGAAGCAAAAACGAACAAATGTTTGAAATGTGGGCCGAACTATGCTATACTGACAGCACAGAAACTCAATGAATACAGGAGCACGATACATGGCAAAGCAGTATATCAAGATTCGGGGGGCCAATGAGCACAACCTTAAAAATATTTCCGTGGATATTCCGCGCAACGAGCTGGTGGTCCTCACCGGACTTTCCGGGTCAGGGAAGTCCTCCCTGGCCTTTGACACCATATATGCGGAGGGGCAGAGGCGGTACATGGAGTCCCTGTCCTCCTACGCCAGGCAGTTTCTGGGGCAGATGGAGAAGCCGGATGTGGAGAGCATCGAGGGACTCTCACCAGCTATTTCCATTGATCAGAAGTCTACCAACCGGAATCCCCGTTCCACTGTGGGGACGGTGACGGAGATTTACGACTATATGCGCCTTCTCTACGCGCGGGTGGGCATTCCCCACTGCCCCAAGTGCGGGAAGGAGATTCACAAGCAGACCATTGACCAGATGGTGGACCAGATTATGGCTATGCCGGAGCGGACCCGCATCCAGCTTCTGGCCCCGGTGGTTCGGGGGCGCAAGGGCGAGCACGCCAAGGTGCTGGAGCAGGCCAGAAAGAGCGGCTACGTCCGGGTGCGGATCGACGGGAACCTCTATGAGCTCTCCGAGGACATCAAGCTGGAGAAGAACATCAAGCACAACATCGAGATTGTGGTGGACCGGCTGGCGGTGCGGGAGGGCATTGAGACCCGGCTGACGGATTCCATTGAGACGGTGATGGCCTTAAGCGGCGGCCTGATGACCGTGGATGTGGTGGGAGGGGAGCCGGTGAATTTCAGCCAGAGCTTTTCCTGCCCGGACTGCGGCATCAGCATCGACGAGGTGGAGCCCAGAAGCTTTTCCTTCAACAACCCCTTCGGCGCCTGCCCGGAGTGCTTTGGCCTGGGCTACAAGATGGAGTTTGACGCGGATCTGATGATTCCGGACAAGTCCCTGTCCATCAGCCAGGGGGCTATTGTGGTGCTGGGCTGGCAGTCCTGTACGGACAAGGGGAGCTTTACCAGGGCGATTCTGGACGCCCTCTGCGAGGAGTACCATTTTGACCTGGACACGCCCTTTGAGGACTACCCACAGGAGATCAAGGACATTCTGCTCTACGGCACCAAAGGCCATGAGGTGAAGGTCCGCTATAAGAGCCAGCGGGGCGAGGGCATCTATGATGTGGCCTTTGAGGGCCTTTTGGAAAATGTGAACCGGCGCTACAAGGAGACCTTCTCCGAGGCCTCCAAGGCAGAGTACGAGACCTACATGCGGATTACTCCCTGCCCGGTGTGCAAGGGCCAGCGCTTAAAGAAAGAGTCATTGGCTGTGACCGTGGGCGGGTTAAATATTTACCAGGCCACCAATATGTCCATTGTGAAGTTTAAGGATTTTATGGACAATCTGGAGCTGACGCCTATGCAGCAGACCATCGGGGCATCTATTTTAAAGGAAATCCGCGCCCGCATCTGCTTCCTCATCGACGTGGGATTGGATTATCTGTCCCTGTCGCGGGCCACAGGCACCTTGTCCGGCGGGGAGGCCCAGCGCATCCGCCTGGCCACTCAGATCGGCTCCGGCCTGGTGGGCGTGGCCTACATTCTGGATGAGCCCAGCATCGGTCTGCACCAGAGGGACAACGATAAGCTTTTAAAGACCCTGCTGCACCTGCGGGATTTGGGCAACAGCGTGCTGGTGGTGGAGCACGATGAGGACACCATGCGGGCCGCGGACTGTATTGTGGATATCGGGCCCGGAGCGGGAGAGCACGGGGGACAGGTGGTGGCCATCGGCACGGCCCAGGAGATTATGGAAAATCCGGACTCCATCACCGGGGCGTATTTGAGCGGACGGCTTCGGATTCCGGTGCCGGAGAAGCGCAGGACGCCCACGGGCTGGATTACCGTGCGGAAGGCAGCGGAGAATAACCTGAAAAATATCGACGTCTCCTTCCCTCTGGGAGTGATGACCTGCGTCACCGGTGTCTCCGGATCCGGCAAGAGCTCCCTGGTGAATGAGATTTTATACAAGGCGCTCGCCAAGAAGCTGAACCGGGCCAGGACCATTCCGGGGAAGCATAAGTGCATCGACGGGGCGGAGCAGCTG
Source organism: uncultured Enterocloster sp. (assembly GCA_944384065.1). Classification (GTDB taxonomy): domain Bacteria; phylum Bacillota; class Clostridia; order Lachnospirales; family Lachnospiraceae; genus Enterocloster. Next base: position 38,962 of record CALWRY010000010.1, read on the forward strand.
GACAAGATTATCGCCATTGACCAGTCGCCCATTGGCCGGACGCCCCGGTCCAACCCGGCCACCTACACCGGGGTATTTGACCTTATCCGGGATCTCTTCGCGTCCACCACGGACGCCAAGGCCAAGGGGTATTCCAAGGGCCGTTTCAGCTTTAATGTGAAGGGAGGGCGCTGCGAGGCCTGCTCCGGCGACGGCATTATCAAGATAGAGATGCATTTTCTTCCGGACGTGTATGTGCCCTGTGAGGTCTGCGGCGGGAAGCGCTATAACCGGGAGACGCTGGAGGTAAAGTACAAGGGGAAGAATATTTACGATGTGCTGAATATGACAGTGGAGGAGGCGCTCAAATTTTTCGAGCACGTGCCCTCCATCACGCGGAAGATTCAGACGCTCTACGATGTGGGCCTGGGCTATATCCGTCTGGGGCAGCCCTCCACAGAGCTCTCCGGAGGGGAGGCCCAGCGGATTAAGCTGGCCACGGAGCTCTCCAAGCGGGGCACGGGAAAGACCATTTACATCCTGGACGAGCCCACCACAGGTCTTCACTTCGCGGATGTGCAGAAGTTAATCGACATCCTGCGCCGTCTTTCCGACGGGGGCAATACGGTGGTGGTCATCGAGCACAACCTGGATGTGATTAAGACAGCGGATTATATCATCGACATCGGACCCGAGGGCGGCGACAAGGGAGGCACTGTGATTGCTAAGGGCACGCCGGAGGAGGTGGCAAAGAATCCGGTGTCTTATACGGGGAAATATGTAGGCAGACTTTTGTAAGAGAAAGGGGGATTATGGTGGCAAAGTACCAGTGCAGATTTTGCGGATCTATCTACGATGAGGAGAAGGAAGGGATTCCGGTAAGCCGGCTTGCGGTATGTCCGGTCTGCCGGGTCTCTGTGAAGCGCATGACGCTGGTGGAAGAGGATGGGAATTTCGGGGAAGGCCGGACAGGGGAAAGCGCCGGGCTGGGCGATGGCGCCGGAGGGGATTCCGGCGCGGCCGTGGATTCCGGATCAGGTCTGGGGGCGGCCGTGGATTCCGGAGCGGCTCAGAGCGGCGCTTCCCGGTCTGCGGGCCGCCTGGACTACGACCCGGAGTTCGCCCGCATAGGAACCGGGGACCGGTATATGGACGAGATACACCAGATGGCGGTGACAGGCGCCTCCATCATTGACGCGATGGGGACCCGGATGTCTATGCCGGGATGGGATGATATCTTGTTTTTGGGCGCCCAGCTTGACCCCATGCCTCTGGACGAGCACGCGCCGGTGTCCGCCAGGACAGTGATTGGAAAGAAGGCAGCAAAGCCTATGGTTCTGGAGAACCCGGTCTATATCTCCCACATGTCCTTTGGCGCCTTGTCACGGGAGACAAAGATTGCCCTGGCAAGAGGGAGCGCCATGGCGAAGACCGCCATGTGCTCCGGCGAGGGCGGGATCCTGCCCGAGGAGCGCGCGGCGGCCTACCGGTACATATTTGAATATGTGCCCAACCTGTACAGTGTGACGGATGAAAATCTGCGGCAGGCAGACGCCATTGAGATTAAGATTGGGCAGGGAACCAAGCCGGGCATGGGCGGCCATCTGCCGGGGGCCAAGGTTACGCCGGAGATTGCCGCTGTCCGGGGAAAGCCAGTGGGCCAGGATGTGATCAGCCCCTCCCGTTTTCCGGGACTCAATTCCAGAGAGGACCTAAAGGCTATGGTGGCCCGGCTTAAGGAGCGCTCCGAGGGCCGCCCCGTAGGCGTCAAGATTGCGGCGGGACGGATAGAGAGGGATCTGGCGTTCTGCCTGTACGCGGATCCGGACTTTATCACCATCGACGGCCGGGGCGGGGCCACGGGGGCCAGCCCCAAGCTGATCCGCGACGCCACGAGCGTGCCCACGGTTTATGCACTGCACAGGGCACGGAAGTTTTTGGACGCGGCGGGCAGCCAGGCAGACCTGGTGATCACCGGAGGGCTCCGTGTATCCTCGGATTTTGCCAAGGCGCTGGCCATGGGCGCGGACGCAGTGGCTGTCGCCTCCTCGGCTCTGATTGCGGCAGCCTGCCAGCAGTACCGGATCTGCGGCACCGGCATGTGCCCGGTAGGAGTGGCCACGCAGGATCCGGGGCTCCGCGCGCGCTTCCCGGAGGAGGCCGCAGCCAGGCGGGTCGCGAATTTCCTGAATGTATCCCTGGAGGAGATAAAAACCTTTGCCAGGATAACCGGACACGAGGATGTGCATGAGATGTGTGTGGACGACCTGTGCACGGTGAGCCGGGAAATTTCCGAGTACACGGATATCGCCCACGCATGACGGAACGGATCGAAAAGGAGGGGAAAGCGGCCGTCTTGGCCGCTTTCTTACTCTGAAAATCCGCCGCCGGCAGGCGGCATACATTCAGGGATGCCAAATGCACCCGCCAGATTTTTGCGGTTTGGAGATGCACCCGCCTGCCGGGCGCATGCAGGTTTAGTTCCGGGTCACCGGGACGAAATCATCCCAGCCCCAAGCCTGGAGAACACCGGGGGCTGAGAAGAAAATGGAGCTCTTCTCCTCGGCGCTCACCAGCTCAAAGGAGGTCCATCCGTTGAGGCCGGCTCCAAAATAGGTGTAGACCGCAGAGTAGCCGGACAGGGGATCGCTGTAGGTAATGGCGTTGGATGCCGGGTCGTAAGTCAGAGTTACCGGGTGGTAGGAGAGGGAGCCATTCGCATCGTAATAGGGAACGCTGTACACGCCGCTGTAGTCGTCGGAATAGGAGACAGCCTGGGTACCCTGCGAGGTGTTGACAGCGCTTTGGGATGTATCTGCGGCGTTTTGGGTCTGTACCACGCCGTTTACCGTCCATGCGCCGTTTCCGTCTACTGTGTAGCCGTCCGGCGTGACGGCAGCGGCCATCATGTAACCGTTTCCGTCAAAATAGTAGCACTCGGCAACGCCGTCTCCATTTCCATCCAGCCACTGCCAGGTATTTGCCGGATAGGATCCGTCGTCGTTCTGCCACCACCAGCCGGAAGCATCGGACTGCCACTGGCCTGCGAATGCGGCGGCGCTCATAAATACGGAAAAAATCATGGATACTGCTGCTGTGAATAAAGCTTTCTTTTTCATCATTCAAATCTCCTTTTTTGATTTCAGTATACTCGGATTTGCGAGCACAGTCAATAGAAACAAGAACGGCATGAACCGCTTTCGCTGTTGGGCAGCCCTCTGCCCGCTGTGAACTTCATTCCCTCCTTTCCTGCCGGCTTTGTTTTCTACTTTTTATATTGGAGGGAGAAGAGGAGTTTTTTGTGTTTTTTACGCTGATATTTAAAAATAACGAATTGATCTACGGGGAGAATGCTATATGAGAATCCTTGAAGAATTCTGGTATGGCAATATTGAGCCAACAGAGTATGACACATCCTCTTATAAAGAGAACAAGAAACTGCTGGAGCTAATTTGCAGGAATGAAGAAAAGCTCCAAGCTACCATGACAGACGAACAGAAGAAACTATTCTCTCGGTACACAGACGCTATTCGTGAGCACCAAATGACAACAGATTGCCTGATATTCCAGAATGGTTTCAAGCTGGGCGCCAGGATGATGTTGGAGGTCATGGAAGAATACTAATAACGACAATCAGCCGGGCAGTGGTTAGCTGCTCGGCTGATTGTCTTAAATACTTAGGTCAATAGAGGGATTTGTAAATGATTCCTCAACAACTGCTTTGATTTTAGCAATTTTAATATACGCATCACGTTTTTTGTCAAACGCTCGTTCAAGAGAATCAATGTATTTGACCTTTACATCATCCGTTATTTCTGGAATTGCAAATGCTTCAAAAAAATCGGCTCTAAGGTGAAGCATAGTTGAAGCAATAACAAACCATTTCTTAAAATATGACTCACCATATTTACTGGCAAGAAGCAAAAATACCCAATATCTTTCATCAGTATTTCGTGGTCTATACTTTACAAGACCACTTGAAATAATTACCTTATTATCCTCTTGGATAATAGCTACTTCACCTGGTTTTCCATCCTTAGCAAAGATTATATCTCCGCATTTAATGTCTTGCTCCAGTTGAGATAAAAAAGATTCTGGGCAATAACAATCAGGCTCATAATCCACATCAAAGTTGATAATATCACTTGTCTTTATGAAAGGAATGCCTTCTTCCAAGTAATTGGCACTTCCAACCTCGTCACCCTTACTAAGATTTTCTGAATCCAATCCAATAGTATTGATTCCATCATTAAGCGTAGCGATAGTTTCCTCAACATCAGGACGATAGAAATTCGGCATCAGCATTCGCTTATCAAATGAACCTGGCTTTACCACAAATCCAAACTGAGCTTCATCTTTGAAAGAGAAATGATAATCTTTGTTGAATTCCGAAATAATCTCCTGAATACGAAGTACAGCATAATAATAACTGTCGAGTGCATCTATATATTCCTGCATCAAGGCATCATATTTACTATCGTATTTCATAACTTTTAGATTAGCAATTTTTCCTTGATTCATGAATTTCTGCTTTGTAATAGAATATGTTCCCCGTACCTGTATTCTGTTAATTTGAGAATTAAGGTAAATTGTCAAAAATGCAGCTTCTTTTGGCGATGCTGTGCGTAACACAACACTATTCTGACTCATATTCATTTCTGCAATAGTTGGAGGACACATTGCAGCTTTACCCATAAATTTGCCAGTCATAGTGTAAATGATATCATAAGGATGGGTAATTGATCGTTTGATAGTTTTGTTATGAAACCCTTCATCGATCAACTGTAAATCATTTACATTTATATAATGCCTTGAAACCGCTGAAGTTTTGATAAAAGGTACTCCATGATCCTTGTAGAAGAAATATGCCGGCGGAGTAGAACCACCCTTTATATCTCCAACTATATACTGGGACATCGTTGGACAAGTTGACATTCCTTTTTTTACAAACAGATACTTTGGAATATAATTTCTCGGATAAAACGATCCTGCTGACAATTTTATGGGGTTAGTTATAAATATTTCGAGTTTTGACATGCTCCACTAACCTCCTTGTGATTTCAACAAAATCATTATCCATCACAGCGTTCCCATCAACAATTACAGGGTCTCCGTTTTCATCTCGTACATAAATTTCTTTTCCCCTTCTATCATGACCACATGTTTTAGCAATCGCCATAAATGTATCAAAAGTCTGAGGAAGTCCCTCTCTTTTCTTCTTTTTCAAAATGAGAAGAGATGTTTTTGTATCGGTAGATGGTAAAAAGGATTCAACAGGGCAGTCTATAATGGCGACAATATCAGCATTATTAAGAATATATTGACGCACGTATTCCAATCCGTTATTTCCTAAAATTCCATCAGGAAGAACTATGGCCATACGACCACCTGGTTTTAACAAATCCAAGCAACGTTCAATAAAGAGAATATCTGGGGTTCTGCTTTCATCAACTTTCTTAGTTTCAATCCAAGTACCATCTTCTCCTTTTTCCCACTTATGACCAAGATGATAGTGCTCTAAGATTTTCTTATCATCAATCACGCATTTTTTACCAAAAGGCGGATTGGTCATTATAATATCAATTTTACCCTTAGCAATTTTATTGGTGATTTTATTCGGCCATTGTTCAAACGGTGTTAGTGAGTCATAATGGAAAATACCTGTATGCCCATCATCATTAAGCACCATATTCATTTTTGCTACTCGTGACAAATCAGGATTAAAGTCAATGCCACGAATATACTTATCTGCATACTCTCTAAATAATCCAACGACATTCAACGTTGGACGTTTTTTATGCAGATCTTCATATTGTTGGCGGATATTTTTTAGCGCCATAACCAAGAAACCGCCAGAGCCACAGGCAGGATCGCATACCGTTTCATCTATTTTAGGCATTATAGCTTCAGTGGCCATAAAAACAATTTCTCTTGGGGTGAAGAACTCGCCATGTTCACCACGAAGATTTGCGCCTACAAATGTTTCGAATGCAACACCCTTAATGTCCACATTCGTGTCCAATAGAGAATACTTTTGCAATTCTGCAATCGCAAAGCAAAGACATCTGTCATTTAATTGAATTTCATCATTTGCTTCAAAAATGTTATCCTCTTGAAAACGAAGTTTGACTTTTGCAAACAATTTATCAATACGTTCTCGAACATTGCTGAGACCGTTTTGTGTCTTTTGCTCTGCAGGAGTAACATAAAATTCACATTTTTCAGTAAACAAATCCTTCTCGTCTTCAATTTTACAAAAGAGAATTTTAAGTATTTCCGAAAAACGCTTGTCCTGAGTTAATCCTTGATTACTAAAAAAGTAATTATTACAACGCTTAAAAACGCCTTTTAAGTCTGTGCATTTTACCAAATCAGACTTATTATACTTACCGATTGAATCGACACTTTCTTTATATTTAGGAATATCAGGAAGTTCAGTATAGCGATTAGGACGAGCAGCATCTTTATAATAGAATAAAATGCCATCGCCATTTGTCCACGTACCAAAACTGGCAGTAGTCGCAGACATATAGCTCCACAGCTGATCCACGCCCTCTTTTTCATCTTTTTTCTTTGTTTCGACAATCCAATAAATATTGTCTTGGGACTTTTCTTCATCATTAAAAACAACGATGTCACATCTTTTATCTGTTGAGCCTACCTTGATGGGATACTCAACATCAATACGGCTCTTTGGATATTTATATACATCCAAAAGAATGCGGCAATATTCCTGACGTACGTATTCTTCCGGTGTTTCTTTTCTCATTTTTCCGGTAATCAAACACTTGATTTTACCTTCATCTACAATAATTTCTTGCATGATTTAGCTCTCCTTAATATTATCAGGGATAAAGTACAGCACTTCACCAACTTCACAGTTTAGCGCAAAACATATTTTCTCTATGCTTTCCAGCGAAACATACTCGTTTTTCTTTAGGCGAGTTATAATATTTGCACTAACACCAGCCATATCTTTTAATTGAGTATTAGAAATCTTTTTGTCGATCATCAAGTGAAATAATCTATCATAAGAAACTGCCATGCCGCACCTCCAACCATTCACTGTTTCTGTTTATATTATCACGAAATCGTGATTATTTCAAGCCTTTTTACGCAATAATTACCCCCTCGAATTTATCGAAGGGGTATATTTTATCCATTAGCTTCTCTCTCTTGTCTTTCCTTTGTGTTTAGCAAAATACGACCACAGATTATTGCGGGAAATCACATCCTCGTAGGTGCGAATCCTTTTACGAAGCCGATCATTTTCCTGCTCCAGATCCGCTGTGCGGAGCTGACCACGGACGGACTTGTATTGTGCCAATTCTTCCTTAACCGCTGTAAGCTCTGCCACCAACGATTCGATTTTGGCTTTCATATCCGCAATGGTTTTCTTAGCTTCTCGCAAAAGCTTTTTCAGCTTTCATTCCTGCTTTTCCTGCACTACATATTTCTGTGCTGCTGTCACCAGCGTCTGATAGTCCTCACGTTCTACAGCCACTTTGGATGTCAGAGGCAGGGGTTTAGCTTCTATTTGCTCCACAGCCTTGATAGAAACCTGTTGCTGCTGAACACGCTCGATGGTTTGCTCCAGTTCGGCAAGCTCCTCTTTGCGTTTCTCCCTCTTAAATTCCAGAACGCTCAAATGCTCCTTGTGTTCACCTTTCTGCTCCCATTCGATACCAGGAAAAGCGTCTGAAACCTTCTACCGTAGCCAACAAGCGCTTTCTGATTGATTTGAAAATCATTCCGTACTTTGGAAAGTTCCCTCTGGATGCTATCAAACCAACCGATATTCGCAGATGGCAAAACGAACTCACCAATTACCGTGATGAAAATGGGAAGCCTTACTCTCAAACCTATCTTAAAACCATCAACAATCAAATCACAGCCATTTTCAACTATGCCGTTAAATATTACGGCTTAAAAGAAAATCCCTGCCATAAGGCAGGGGGAATGGGCAAGAAGAATGCCGATGAAATGCTGTTCTGGACAAAAGATGAGTTTGCGGCTTTTATTAGTGCCTTAAAAGGCCACCCTGTCTCTTATACTATGTTCATGACACTGTACTACACCGGCATGAGAGAAGGCGAACTGTTGGCATTAACTCCGTCAGATATTGATTTTGACAAAGGCACATTGATCATTAACAAAAGCTATCAGCGCCTGAGCGGAAAAGACATTGTATCTTCACCCAAAACACCAAAAAGCAATCGTGTTGTCACGATTCCGGAAATTTTGAAAGCTACACTCCGCAGCTACATGGATAAATGCTATGGATTGCAGCCTGATGACCGCCTGTTCCCATACACCAAAAGTTATCTCTATCATGAGATGGAATACGGGATCAAGGAGTCCGGCGTGAAAAGGATTCGTGTACACGATATTCGTCACAGCCACGCCAGTCTGTTGGTGGAGATGGGGTTCTCACCTTTGCTGATTGCGGAACGTCTGGGACATGAGCGAGTACAGACGACAATGGATACATACAGTCACCTGTACCCGAACAAGCAAGTCGAGGTAGCCAATCAGCTGGACAGTTTAGCCATCTAATCTCTCTGGCTACAAAAAATCAGCCTGATGTAGCCATTTTGTAGCCAGTAAAAAGCAAGAATCCCGGAAAACCCTGTAATATCAAGGCTTTCTGGGACTCAATAATCGTTAATTTATTATTCCCACTCAATCGTCCCAGTAGGCTTCGGCGTGAGATCAAAGCACACCCGGTTCACCCCGGCTACCTCTTTGGTGATGCGGTCGGTGATGTGCTGCAGCAGGGAGAAGGGAACATCCTCCACAGTAGCGGTCATGGCGTCACGGGTGTTCACGGCGCGGATGATCACCGGCCACTCAAAGGAGCGCTTGCCGTCCTTTACGCCCACGGACTTGAAATCAGGGACAATGGTGAAATACTGCCACACCTTTCCCTCCAGGCCGTTTTTCGCAAATTCTTCCCGCAGGATAGCGTCGGACTCGCGGACAGCCTCCAGGCGGTCGCGGGTGATAGCGCCAAGGCAGCGCACACCGAGGCCGGGGCCGGGGAAGGGCTGACGGTACACCATGCTGTCCGGAAGGCCCAGGGCCTTTCCGACCACGCGCACCTCGTCCTTAAACAACAGCTTTAACGGCTCTACCAGGGAAAACTGCAGATCCTCGGGAAGGCCGCCTACGTTGTGGTGGGCCTTTACGCCGTCGCTCTCCAGAATGTCAGGATAAATGGTGCCCTGGGCAAGAAACTCGATGCCCTCCAGCTTTCTTGCCTCCTCCTCGAACACGCGGATGAACTCGGCGCCGATGATCTTGCGCTTTTTCTCAGGCTCCGCCACGTCTTTCAGCTTATCTAAGAAGCGGTCAACCGCATCCACATAGACCAGATTGGCGTCCATCTGGTTGCGGAATACCTCCACCACCTGCTCCGGCTCGCCTTTGCGCAGAAGGCCGTGATTTACGTGAACGCACACCAGCTGCTTGCCGATGGCCTTGATTAAAAGGGCGGCCACTACGGAGGAATCCACCCCTCCGGAAAGGGCCAGAAGTACCTTCTTGTCCCCTACCTGTTTCTTAATCTCCGCTACCTGTTCGTCGATAAATGCCTGGGCCAGCTCAGGAGTGGTGATGCGGGCCATGTCTTCCGGACGTTTGTTGTTATCCATTTTTTCTCTCCTTTTGTAAAATTTTATGCGGCGTCTCAAAGATGCTTACGTGACCGCAGTTTCGGTTTGGCTGTGCGCGAAAACCTCTCTGCCTTCCATCATAACACAGATCCGCTCTTTTGTAACGGGGTTTCTCTGTTTTCTGCGGCGCTTTTGTGCAGCGGCTTTCTGCAGCGCCGCTACAGACCGCTGAAAAAATCAGCCACTTCCGCAATGCTTACCGGCTTCATCCCGTTGGCGTCCACGCCCACATCATACCGCCGCAGTCCATTTTCCAGATTTTCCAGGTTGTATTCCTCGTGGTTGTGCTGGTGCCCATGGAGATCGATGCTTCCCCTAAAATATCCGTTCCACTCGGAAATGGGGTAGTGGAACAGGATAAATGTTTGGTTCTGCCAGGCCAGCTCATAATAATCCCGGATCCATTCAAAACAGTCCGGGTGAAAACCCGGATTGTCTGCAAACCGGTCATGATTTCCGCGAATCAAATATTTTCGCCCGCGCAGCTGCGCCAATATCCCGGCGGCAAAGTCCGGGCCCTTCATGGTCAGATCTCCGAGAATGTAGACCTCGTCCTTAGGCCCTATGGTACGGTTCCAATTCTTTATCAGGGCCTTATCCATCTCCTCTGAGTTCTGGAACGGCCTCCCCGTATGCCGGATAATTTTATCATGGCCAAAGTGGAGATCCGATGTGAAATAAATCATGCTGCCGCCCCTCCTTTGCCTGCGCCCTGCCTTACTCGTCCTTTGGCAGGCTCTGCATATACTCGTGCATGGCTTCCGCCACTACCTTGCTGTGGGCCACTGCCTCCACCACGGTCCGGGCCCCGTTTACCACGTCGCCGGAGGCAAAGATTCCCGGGCGTGTGGTGTGCCCCGTCTCGTCCGCCACCAAAAGGCCTCTCTCATTGGCCGTCAATCCCTTGGTGGTGGTGACAATCCGGTTCTGGGGCCCCTGGCTGATGGAGATGATCACGCTGTCCGCAGGATAGAGCTTGTTGGAGCCCGGGACATCTGTAAAGCTTCCGTCCTCATTTTCAATGATGTCCTTAAAAATCACACCCTCGTCCGTGATCTCAACCGGCGCCTTATTGTATGCAAAATCCACGCCCTCCAGCTGCGCATAGCTGAATTCATACTGGCTGGCCGCCACCTTTTTTGTCAAAGAGAAGCAGGTGAGCCAGCGCACACCCTTGCGGATGGCAGTCCGGGCCACATCCATGGCCGCGTTTCCTGCCCCGATCACGATCACCCGCTGTCCCAGATGATAGCTGTCGGGATTATTCAGATAATTGATGCCGAAATGTACGTGTCCCAGGGTTTCGCCCTTGATGTGGAGGGCATTGGGCTTCCACACTCCGGTGCCCACGAAAATGGCCTTGTACCCATCCCGAAACAGGTCGTCAATGCCGATGGCGCTGCCGATGTGCACATTGGGCCGCACCTTGATTCCCTTGAGCTCCAGGTGCCGGTATTCAATGTCGTCCAGCACGCTCTTGGGCAGCCGGAATTCCGGTATGCCGTAGCGGAGCACGCCGCCGATTTTATCCTTTCCTTCAAAAATCGTCACCTGGTAGCCGTACCGGGCCAGGATAATTGCAATGGTAATGCCCGCAGGCCCTGAGCCTATGATGGCCACCCGCATGCCGTTGGAGGGGGCGGGGCCTTTGCTCATCTTGGGCGCATAGGTGGTGGAGATATAGTTCTCGATGGTGGAAAAATGTACGGGAGCTCCTTTGCGTCCCAGGACGCAGTGCCCTTCGCATTGATTTTCATGGTTGCATACAAGACTGCACACGGTTGTCAGCGGGTTGTTCATAAACAGCATTTCCCCGGCCTCGTCCAGCCTCTTTTCCTTTAACAGGCGGATGACATCCGGAATCGGCGTGTCGATAGGGCAGCCCTTCCGACACTGGGGGACCTTGCATCCGAGGCAGCGGTTGGCCTCGTCCATAACATGAAGCGCCATAAAATTTCCTCCCTTTCCACCCCCGCCTGGCGGGCTGCCGGCCGGATACTGGAACAGCAGCGGACGGTATTGGACAAAAAATACGGCCCGGGGGATTTTTCTTTTATTATATCCCACCGGACCGCAGGTCCGCAATAGACGGTTTGTTCTTTATTTCATGCAATACCGGCCAAAAATCACGGTTCTGTAGCGCTCCAGAGTCACCAACAGGGCATTTCCCAAAACGCCTACCGCCAGTACCTCGCCGATGCCCACTGTGAGCATCATAAAGGGAATCAGATCCTGAGATCCGTAGGCAAAGCGGAGCACCCAGGGAACGATGAGGGCATTGGAGAGAATGGGCGGGATGCACACGAACCACTTATGCCGCCGCAGATAATGGGATCCCAATGCGCCGATCAGGGTGGCCAGGCTTCCGCACACTACATCCATCACGGGGAGTCCGCCCATCAGATTGGACAGCAGACAGCCCGCGAAGAGCCCCGGAACTGCCGCCGGCGTAAAGTAGGGCAGCACGCAGAGAGCTTCTGAAATCCGAAATTGGATGGGCCCGTAGCTGATGGGCATAAAGTTCAGGGTGAGCACCACGTAAATGGCCGCAATGACAGCTCCGTGTACCAGGTACGTCAGATTTTTGTTTTCTTTCATATTCAGTTTTCTCCTTTAGTTTTGTTTTACGAGTGGAAGGTCTCGAACACTCGATTCATTTTACGCCGGGAATCGGCGGCAGGACCGGAAAGACCTTATTTTTATGGGCCTGCAACGAGGGATAGTATAGCATAAAATAATAGGGGATGCAAGAAGATGTACGGCTGAGCAGTAACATTTGCGTTTGTATTCTTCACTTCTGCGTAAACAAAGGAAAATTGTCGAAAACCGCTTGCCATTTGCCGGCGCATATCTTATAATAAAGGTGTACCAAAGATAAAGAAGAGATTGTACGATGCTATGTACAATCTCTTTCAATTTATAAGGACTACAATGGAGGACAACCCATGGCAAGAGAAATGATTATGGTGCTGGATTTCGGCGGACAGTACAACCAGCTGATCGCCCGCCGGGTCCGGGATGAGGGTGTGTATGCCGAAGTCTATTCCTATGATATCGGCCTTGACAAGATCCGGGAGCTGGCTCCCAAGGGAATCATTTTTACAGGAGGACCTAATTCCGTTTATCTGGAAACAAGCCCTCATATTGATGCGAAGATCTTCGATATGGGAATTCCCATCCTGGGAATCTGCTATGGCTCCCAGCTGATTGCCTATGAGCTGGGCGGCGCTGTGGAGACCGCTCCGGTGAGCGAGTACGGCAGGACAGATGTGGAGATTGACCAGAGCGCTGTCCTCTTAAAGAATGTTTCCCCCACAACCACCACCTGGATGTCCCATACGGACTATATCTCCCAGGCTCCCGCCGGGTTTCAGGTGACGGGCCGCACGCCGGTCTGCCCTATCGCGGCTATGGAGAACCGGGAGAAGAATATTTACGCCGTTCAGTTCCACCCCGAGGTGCAGCACTGTGCGGAGGGGAATAAGATGCTTCACAACTTTGTCTATGATGTCTGCGGCTGCGCCGGTGATTGGAGGATGGACACCTTTGTGGAGGACTCCATCCGCGCCATCCGCGAAAAGGTGGGAAGCGGAAAGGTTCTCTGCGCGCTCTCCGGCGGCGTGGACTCCTCTGTAGCCGCAACGATGATGGCCAAGGCCATTGGGAACCAGCTCACCTGCGTATTTGTGGATCACGGCCTGCTGCGCAAGAATGAGGGCGACGAGGTGGAGGCTGTGTTCGGCCCCAAAGGCCCCTACAGCCTGAATTTTATCCGCGTCAACGCACAGGAGGAATTTTACGAGAAGCTGAAGGGCGTGGAGGAGCCGGAGCAGAAGCGGAAAATCATTGGCGAGGAATTTATCCGCGTGTTTGAGCGGGAGGCCAAGAAAATCGGCGCTGTGGACTTCCTGGTTCAGGGAACCATTTACCCGGATGTGATCGAGTCCGGCCTGGGCAAATCCGCCACCATCAAGTCTCACCACAATGTGGGAGGCCTGCCGGATTACGTGGATTTTAAGGAGATCATTGAGCCGCTGCGCCTGCTGTTCAAGGACGAGGTTCGCCAGGCAGGCCTCAAGCTGGGCCTTCCAGAGTACCTGGTGTATCGCCAGCCCTTCCCCGGTCCCGGCCTGGGCGTGCGCATCATCGGCGAGGTGACTGCGGAGAAGGTCCGCATGGTCCAGGACGCGGACGCTATCTACCGGGAGGAGATCGCCAAGGCGGGACTTGACCGGAAAATCAGCCAGTATTTCGCCGCCCTGACCAATATGCGCTCCGTGGGCGTTATGGGCGACTTCCGCACCTATGATTACGCTGTGGCCCTGCGGGCCGTGGTGACGGATGACTTTATGACCGCTGAGGCGGCGGACATTCCTTTTGATGTGCTCCAGCGGGTGATGAACCGGATTGTGAACGAGGTGAAAGGGGTCAACCGGGTTATGTATGATATCAGTTCGAAGCCGCCGGGGACGATTGAGTTTGAGTAACAGACAGAACCCCGGAAATGCTGATAAAATGGGCATTTCCGGGGTTGATTTATGTCCTTTGGCTCTAAAATGGCTCTAATTGTTTTCTGTGAAGTTATTTTCGGAATAATAGCGGAAGGCTTTCACGATATATTCGCTGCTTCCTGCACCATGTTTTGTGTCAAATACTTTGCTAAGATAATCATTAGAATAAGTGTCAATCATCATTCGGCAGTAATTTTCCGCACTTCCAACCAGCAGTTTTGAGGTAGTGGTTTGTATGCTGGCTATGATTTCCTCTACAATGCTTTGAACCGGTTCCGAAGCCACATCTTCTCCTTTGTGAGAAGCCAGCTTAAGAAATTTATCTTCTTTCAGCATTTCTTCTGGTACTTGTGAATACCATTCATCCATAATTTCAGAGAAATGCTCCAGATTATGCTTCATTTCTTCGGTATATTTTTCAATACTGCCAAACTGCTGGATGGCGAGTTTTGCCACATGTTCTTCATCATCTCTGATTTTCTGGATGAACATATCAAAATTTTCAATGCTTCCCCAGTGTTGAATGACAGTTTCTGTCTGATTGGATTTGAA
>CALWRY010000011.1 GCA_944384065.1 uncultured Enterocloster sp.
AAACGTTTATTGACTATGCAAAAAAGGCAAAGGGAATATTGAAGCTCAACGATCAAGAAGCAGATGCCTTAATAAAGCATCATAAACGGAAAATTGCCATGGCTATAAAAGAAGGCCAGAAAAAATAAGGAGAACGCTCATGATTCAACAATTGAGAATCATGAGCGTTCTTTTAGTAGCACCTGTTTGTCAGCCGTTAAATTAGTATGTTTTTAATACTTCCTTATCGGCGTTCACCAAACCGGGAGGGCTTTTTATTATCAAGCAAGGTCAAGGAATTTTCGTATTTGGCAAAAAAAATTGAAAGAAGCTAGCACTCAACCCTTGACTTGGCTAACAATATGTGTTATATTACGACTAGAACAAAGAAACAATCCATGATTCCAAGGCCCGCCCGGGAGATCCGCAGGTGATTTTCCCGGGCGGACCTGAGAGAAAGGGGAATGGTCAATGAATATCAATAAATTTACGCAGAAGTCAATGGAAGCAGTGCAGAACTGCGAGAAGCTGGCCTACGAGTACGGCAACCAGCAGATCGATGAGCTGCATTTTCTCTGCAGTCTGCTGACCCTGGACGACAGCCTGATCTTAAAGCTTGTGACAAAGATGGGCGTGCAGGGCGACATGTTTGTGAATGAGGTGAAGCAGGCCCTGGAGAAGCTGCCCAAGGTGAGCGGCGGCCAGCTCTATATCAGCAATGATTTGAATAAGGTTCTTTTGAGCGGCGAGGACGAGGCCAAGGCCATGGGCGACGAGTACGTGTCCGTGGAGCATCTGTTCCTGGCCCTTATAAAGAATCCCTCTAAGGAGGTCAAGGAGCTTTTTAGGACCTACAACATCACCAGGGAGCGGTTTTTGCAGGCGCTGTCCACGGTGCGGGGCAACCAGCGGGTGGTGTCGGACAACCCGGAGGCCACCTATGACACTCTGGAGAAGTACGGCTATGACCTGGTGGAGCGGGCAAGGGATCAGAAGCTTGACCCGGTGATCGGCCGGGACGGCGAGATCCGGAATGTGATCCGCATCCTGTCCAGAAAGACCAAGAATAACCCGGTGCTCATCGGCGAGCCCGGCGTGGGCAAGACCGCCGTGGTGGAGGGCTTGGCCCAGCGGATTGTCCGGGGAGATGTGCCGGACGGCCTGAAGGACAAGAAGCTCTTTGCCCTGGATATGGGCTCCCTGGTGGCGGGCGCCAAGTACCGGGGCGAATTTGAGGAGCGGTTAAAGGCCGTTCTGGAGGAGGTTAAAAAGAGCGAGGGGCAGATCATCCTCTTTATCGATGAGCTGCACACCATCGTGGGCGCGGGCAAGTCCGAGGGCGCCATGGACGCGGGCAATATGTTAAAGCCCATGCTGGCCAGAGGCGAGCTTCACTGCATCGGCGCCACCACCTTGAATGAATACCGGCAGTACATTGAGAAGGACGCGGCCCTGGAGCGGCGGTTCCAGCCGGTGATGGTGGATGAGCCCTCGGTGGAGGACACCATTTCCATCCTGAGAGGCTTAAAGGAGCGCTACGAGGTGTACCACGGGGTAAAGATCACGGACTCCGCCCTGGTGAGCGCGGCGGTTCTGTCCGACCGCTATATCTCCGACCGGTTCCTGCCGGACAAGGCCATCGATCTGGTGGATGAGGCCTGCGCCATGATAAAGACAGAGCTTGACACGCTGCCGGCGGAGCTGGATGAGATGAGCCGGAAGATCATGCAGATGGAGATCGAGGAGGCCGCCCTGAAAAAGGAGACGGACCGCCTAAGCCAGGACCGGCTGGCGGATCTGCAGAAAGAGCTGGCGGAGCTTCACGACGAGTTCGCGGCCAAAAAGGCCCAGTGGGAGAATGAGAAGGCCAGCGTGGATAAACTTTCCGCCCTCCGGGAGGAGATTGAGAATGTAAACCGGCAGATCCAGGACGCCCAGCAGAAATACGACTTAAACAAGGCGGCGGAGCTGCAGTACGGAAAGCTCCCCCAGCTGCAGAAGGAGCTGGCGGCTGAGGAGGAGAAGGTAAAGAGTCAGGATCTGAGCCTTGTCCACGAGAGCGTGACGGAGGACGAGATCGCCCGGATCGTGTCCAAGTGGACGGGGATCCCGGTGGCCAAGCTGACGGAGAGCGAGCGCAGCAAGACTCTGCACCTGGATACTGTGCTGCACAAGCGGGTAGTCGGCCAGGACGAGGGCGTGGAGAAGGTGACGGAGGCCATTATCCGGTCCAAAGCCGGCATCAAGGATCCCACCAAGCCAATCGGCTCCTTCCTGTTCCTCGGCCCCACCGGCGTGGGAAAGACGGAGCTGGCCAAGGCCCTGGCGGAGGCCCTGTTTGACGATGAGTCCAACATGGTGCGCATCGACATGAGCGAGTACATGGAGAAGCATTCCGTGGCCCGTCTCATCGGAGCGCCTCCCGGCTATGTGGGCTACGACGAGGGCGGACAGCTCACCGAGGCGGTGCGCCGCAAGCCCTACAGCGTCGTGCTCTTTGACGAGGTGGAGAAGGCCCATCCCGATGTATTCAACGTCCTGCTCCAGGTGCTGGACGACGGGCGGATCACGGATTCCCAGGGACGGACCGTGGACTTTAAGAACACCATCATCATCCTGACCTCCAACATCGGCTCCCAGTACCTGTTAGAGGGCATCGACGAGGCAGGCGGCATCCGCCCGGAGGCGGAAAACGCGGTGATGCAGGATCTGCGGGCCCATTTCCGGCCGGAGTTTTTGAACCGTCTGGACGAGGTGATTCTGTTTAAGCCTCTGACCAAGGAGAATATAAGCAGCATTGTGGATCTGTGCGTGGCGGATCTGAACAAGCGTCTGGCGGACCGGGAGATAGCCATAGAGCTCACGGATGCGGCCAAGACCTTTATCACGGATAACGGCTATGACCCGGTCTACGGGGCCCGGCCCTTAAAGCGGTACCTGCAGAAAAATGTGGAGACCCTGGCGGCCAAGATCATTCTGGGCGGCAATGTCCGGGAGGGAAATACCATCGTGATCGATCTGTCGGAGGACGGACGAAAGCTGATCGCCTACACGGAATAAATTGACAATTTCATTTATAGAAATACAATTGTAAATATAATAAATTGGCACAAATTTCAGTTGAAAACAGGAACAGCCGGTGCTATAATCGTTTTCGATTAAAATAGAGAGACAGCAGGAGAAAGCAGGCGAAGAGATGAACGGTATTCCAAAAGATCCGGTTATTTTGTTGAGCTATGTGAATACACAGCTTCGTGACAACTACCCCTCATTAGACGAGATGTGCCGGGCCCTGGATGTGGATCCGGGCAGCATCGAGTCCGTGCTGGCCGGCATCGGCTGCACATATGAACCGGCGAGAAACTGTTTTCGTTGACGAATTTGACCATGTATTATGACAACCGGCTTTGCCTGATTTGGACCAGGCGGAGCCGGTTTTCTTTTGCCGGCAATTGCCGGGGCTGAGTGGGGGAGAAGCAGATGCCGCTGTATCGGTATAAGGCGAAAACCATGGAGGGAAAGATCTGCCGCGGCAGGATGGGGGCGCCTACGGACAGAGAGCTGTTCAAGCGTCTGGAGGGGCAGGGACTGTACTGCCTGGCGTGGCAGGAAGAGGGCTCCGATGTTTTTCAGGGCCGCACGCTGCGCGCAGGATCGCTGGTGCCATTTTGCAGGCAGATGTCGGCGATGCTGGGCGCGGGCGTTCCGCTGCCGGAAATCCTGGAGGTAAGCAGCCGGATGGCTGCGGACGGCCGCCAGAAGGAAATCCTTCTGCAGATCAAGGACGCAGTCTACAGGGGACTCACTCTGTCGGAGGCAATGGAGGGCTCCGGGGCCTTTCCGCCTCTTCTCGTACATATGGTCCGGGCGGGAGAGGCAGGCGGAGGACTTGACGGGATCTTTCAAAGAATGGCGGAATACTATGAAAGGCAGCACGAACTTCGGGGAAAGCTCTGTACAGCGATGATTTATCCGTTGATCCTGTTGATTGTAACGGCTCTGGTATCTTTATTTCTCGCAGTGGAGGTTTTGCCCCAATTCGCCTCTCTTTTGGAGGGCCAGCCCCTTCCCTGGATTACAAGGCTCCTTCTGGGAGCGGGAAGGTATCTGAAAGAGGGAGGAATTGGATATCTTTTGGCGGCTTTGCCGGCAGCGGTTATGGCGGTTGGTATTTTCCGGATTCCTTCTGTACGTCTTGCGGCGGACCGCCTTCTACTTTGTATCCCGATAATTGGAAAATTGCTGAAAACCATAGATGCCTTCCGCTTTGCGCAGACATTCGCCATGCTCTATGGAAAGGGAGCGGATGTTCTGGAATCCCTGGAGCTGACCGGCCAGGTTATGGGCAATTCCTTCATACGCAAATCCGTAGAGAACGTGGAGGAGGAACTGAAAAGAGGCCGGCTTCTCTCTCAGGCCTTAAAAGAGGCGGACGTATTTCCTCCGGTTTTAGCCGCCATGGCTGCAGCGGGAGAGGAATCGGGATGTCTGGAGCAGATGCTGGAGAAGGCGGGGACTTATTATGAAAAAGAGGGGGAGGAAGCGGTGAACCGGCTCGCCGCCCTGTTTGAGCCGGCGGTGATTCTTGTGATGGCCTTTGTGGTGGGAAGCGTGGTCCTGTCCGTGATGCTGCCGGCAGCCGGCGTGTATTCCTCCATGCTTTGAGAAAGGAGAAGGGATGAGACACTACCTTTGCCTGGACGACGGGGTGTTGGCGTATTTGGGAGTAAAAGGCAGCCGTACGGCTATTTTGGGAAAACGGAGACGGGCGGTGATCCGCAGCGAACACCCGGCAGAGGAGCCGGAGGACTGGGAGGACGCTGTGAAGGGGATGGCGGAAAAATGGGGCCTTGGAGGCAGAGCGGTGACGCTGTTTTTGGGCTCCGGGGTAAGATGGATCTCCTTTCCTGTCCCCTGGGGTTCTTTGGGGCAGCAGCGGCGCATGGCGGAAACTATGTTTCTGGCCAGGGAGGAGGAGGGAGAGTGGGAGGCTTCGGTTCATATTTGCCGGGACAGAAGGAAAAAGAAGGCCTGGGGGATTGTGTGCTATGCAAAAAGGGAAATGCTGGATAAGCTTCGGGGCATTCTGGAGGACGCGGGAATCCGCAGGGTAAAGATTATTCCACGGATAGGAGCGCTGGCCCTTCTGGCTGGGAATACGGAGCAGGGGATTCCGCTGCTGTGCATGGATCTGCGTCGGAACTATGTGGGACTGTATGGAATCTGGAAGGGCGGCTGCGTCTGTCTGGAAAAGCCGCTATTTTGTCCTAAGCGGTTTATCCAAATGGGCGGGGAGAAAATATTGTGGGAGGAAATTGCCGGTTTGGCGGAAAAGACGGCAGGCGGCATGGGGGAATGGGAAAAGCCGGAGGTGATCGTTCTCAACCGGCCTTACGGCTCCGGCGCAAAAGAGGCGCCCTCCTTTTTCCAGGAAAAGCTGAAAATTCCCTGCCGGTCCGTGGACTTGAGCAGGGAGCTGTACCTGTTTAAGGGGAATCCTGGCAGAAGGATTGGGGCCTTCCGTCCCCTGAGGCCTGCAAAGAGGAGACCAGGGGGAGCTTGGACAGCATTTATTTTGTGCAATGGTCTGGCGGCAGTTGCGGTGTCCGCCTTTTTCTTGTTTCAGAGCCGGAAAACGGCAGCCGATCTGTACCGGCTGCAAATGGAATACACGGGCAGCAAAAGGGAGACAGAGCAGGCAGCATATCAGGCGCAAATTGCAAAAGACCTGGATAAATGCTACGGGAAAAACGGAACCTTGCTGCGGGGATTTTCACGGCTGCAGGAGGAGTTGGGTGACAGGGGGATGGTGACGGCTGTCCGGTACAGCCGGGAGTCGGGAATCCTGACTGTCCGCGTGCTGACGGAGGATCCGGGAAGTATGCCGGATATGGAAGAGGGCCTGCGGGCAGCCGGGGATTTTATACAGGTGTCCCACCGCATGTGGCAGAGGGATGAGGAAACCGGCCGGATCCTGGGGTGGCTGGAATTGAAGCTGTGGGAGGGAGCGGAAGAATATGGGGAATGAGAGATGGACAAGAGGCCGCCGCCTGACCAGCCGGGAGAGGATCCTTTTGGGGATTTTGATGATCCTTGTATTCTGGACAGCTGCCCTCCGGCTGGCGATTGAGCCCTATGGGGAGCTTAAGGAGGAACTTTGCCGCGCCCAGGAGGAACATCGAGGCCGGGAGTCTGCTTTTGGAGGACTGACCCGGACAGAAAGGGACAGGCTGGAACAAATAGAAGAAGGGCTTTATGAAGCGTTGGATACGGCCTTTATGGACAGGAGCCTTCAGCGCATGGCCGGGGAGGCGGGAGTAAGGATCCTGAAAATGGAGATCGGGAATCCGGAAAGGACGGAGACGGGGCTGGAAAAGACGCGGATTGCCGTGGATCTTCAGGCGGAGACGGCGGGGGAAATGGAACAGCTGGCCGGGGCCATTGACAGCCAGGAGAAAAGTGTGTTTTTGACGGACTTTTCTGCAGAGCAGAATGAGACAGGCCAGTGGACGGGAAGAATGGAGGTGGTCTATTGCTATGTGCGGGAAAAATAACCGGAGAGGAAACCAGGGCTTTTCCCTGCTGGAGACAGTTGTGGGAATGGCGCTTATTTTTACGGTTTTATCGGGGTTCCTGCTGAGGATGGCGGCTGGGGAGAAGCTGCTCTTTCAGGAGACGGAAATGAGAAAAGGGCTGGAAATGGCGGGGCAGATGGCGCTGTCCGGCCTGGGAAACCTCACAGACGCATCCTTTTACATAGAATTCGTCCCGGAGTGCGGTGAGAAAAGAAACGATGAGATTGTGGAAGAATTTGCGATATACAGAGCGGATGTACCCTGGGAGAACGGGGAGATTTCTCTGGAATTTTACAGCCATGAATGAGAAGCGGGAGGGCTTTACTCTTCTGGAGGCTGTCTTAAGCCTTGCGCTTCTCGCCGCGGCGGCAGTCTTTGCAGCCGGTATTTTCTCAGGCCAGCTCTCCCTCTTTGCCCGGCGGGGAAGGCTAGGGGACGCCCGTCTGCTGACGGAGCGGGTTGGATCCTTTCTGGATGAAACGCTGTCCTTTGGCTATGACTTTTCCGTGGATCCGGATGAGGCGGACGCCGTCTCTTATCGCCTTATGGAAGAGCGGGGAGAGGTGCGGAGAAAATGGAAGGGTGGCGATTGGGAAGCGGGGAAATCGCTGGGGAGAGAAGACGGAATACAGGGGGAGGAAGGCAAAGAAGGCCTCAGGGTCCGGGTGGAATTTTTCGATCCGGAATACGGCAGGGTGAAGCTCAGAGTGGATATCCTGGACGGGGACAGCAGGGTTTACCGGGAGGAGAGGACGATTATTTCCCTGTATGAGGAAGGGGAGAGATTATGAAAGACGGCGGCGGACGGGGAAATAAACAGGGAAGTACCGTGCTGTACGCGGTATTTCTGGCGGCCCTTCTGTCCATCCTGGCTGCAGGCTATGCGGCAGCGGATCTGGCGGATATGCGGGGACTTCAAAGGGAGATGCAGTATGCCCAGACCAAAGTGATGGCCAGAACCCTTCACAAATCCTTCTGCCAGGCGGTAAATGACGGGACATCGGCAGCCATGGGCCAGATCTGGGAAAACTTTGCGGAGGACTGCCGGAGAGCCTGCAGGGAGTATGAAAAATTTTTGGAGGAAGGGGAAGAAGAGGACTGGGAAACGTTTTTTAGAGAGAGGATGGAGGGAAAACGCTATATATTGCGGGGAAGCGGGAGAAGGGGAGAGCAGGAGGTGGAAATCGTTCTCTCAGCGGCGCCTCTTGGGGGCAGGGCCTTTGTCCATACCAGGGTAAGCGGGGGCGGAGAAGCGTTTGGCCTGGGAGGCGAGATACGCTTTGACAATGAAAGGGGCGAGCATTTAACACTTCCCGCTCCCGGGGAGGAGGCGGGCATGGAAATATGCCTTACAGGCCAGCGGGTATATCGATATTGGAGAGAGCCATATACCACCGGAGAAGATGGGTTCCCCACAGGAGAAAGATGACAAGGGATGCGCAGAAAAAGGGGGCCATGGGAATCCGCGTTTTAAGATCCGCCTTTCCCCGCAGCAGGGCTGGGGCGAACCAAAGCCCGGCCAATATGTAAGCCCCGAACAGGGCGGCAAGAGAGCGCAGGGGACCCAGAAAAAGCCCGCAGGCGGCCATGAGCTTGACGTCGCCCAGCCCTATGCCGCCGTGAGTGAGAAGCCGCAGCCCCAGGAGAGTTCCGCCGCAGATAAGGCAGCCGCTTAACCGTCCTGCAGGGGAGGGGAAAAGGCCGGCAGCCCCTGCAAAAACCGCGCACAGAGAGATGAGGGCGGGGACGTGATCGGGGATGAGAAAGCAGGCGCTGTCCACGAGGGCGGCCTCCAGAAGGAGAGAGCAGACGGCGCAGGAGAGAAGGGAATAATACCCCGGCCCATACACGCCGCAGCACAAAAAGAATAAAAGGCAGGCCAACGGTTCCGGAGGGATGCGCAGGGCAGCTGCGTCCGGACAAAACAGGGGAATGACGGCCCTTAACAGGCGTCCGGCCAGGATGCCCGCCAGCCCATATAGGACAGGAAAAGGAACAGAATTCATTGGAAATACCTCCCGCTGCGATAAGCTGTGTCGAGTATAGCACGGGAGGAGGAAGGGGACAAGAGGGAGGATCAGGAGATGATAGATGAGATGCTCGTAAAATCCGGGCGGATGACAAGAGAACAGCTCTCCCGTGCACAGGCGCTTATAGGAAACCGGAGGGAAAAGGAACGGCTCAAATTGCTTGCCGATCTGGGATATGCGTCGGAAGCAGAGATTATAGACTGCATCTGCCGCAAAGAGGGAGGAGAGCCGGTGAATCTGGAGAAGATATCCGTGGATTCGCGCGCGGCAGCCCTTCTTCCGGCCTCCTTTGCCAGGGAGCACTGCCTTCTCCCCCTTGCCATGAAGGAGGAGGAGCTTTTGGTTGCGTCGCCTTTTTGGACCGACCGGGATGTGCTGGACGAGGCGGCTGTGCTTGCGGGGACGCAGGTGAGAGGCGTTCCGGCGCCGCTTCCCCACTTAAAGAGGGCGATTGAAAGGGCATATGGGAGGAAAACAGAGGAGGAGACCCAGGCGGAGGCAAAATCCGCCCCTCTGATCCGCATGGTCAACGGGATGATAGAGGATGCCTATAAGAGAAATGCCAGCGATATCCATGTGGAGCCCGGCAAGGAGCAGCTTGCGGTATATTTTCGGATCAACGGCGACCGGATCCTTGTCAAAGCGCTGGAGCTTTCCTGGCACAGCCCGGTGGTTACGCGGCTGAAGCTTATGGCCGGGATGGATATCGCCTGCAAGCGCCTCCCCCAGGACGGGAAATATCACTATGAGAGGGGCGGCATCGTCACGGATCTGCGGATATCCTCCCTGCCCACAATCTATGGGGAAAAGATTGCCCTGCGGCTTCTGGGGGACAACCGCGATCCGGAGCTTATGGATCTGAGAAGGCTTGGAATGGGGAAAGAGCAGAGGGAGAGCTTTGAGCGGATGCTTCGGGCACCTTATGGGCTGATTCTGGTTACCGGCCCTACGGGCAGCGGAAAATCCACCACTCTGTACGCGGCGCTGAACCGCCTGGCTTCCGGCAATATCAATATTATAACCGTGGAGGATCCGGTCGAAAAATTGATTCCGGGCATTACCCAGGTGCAGATTAATCCAAAAGCAGGCCTGACCTTTGCCTCGGCCCTGCGATCCATTCTCCGTCAGGATCCGGACGTGATTATGGTGGGGGAGATGCGGGACGAGGAGACCGTGTCCATCGGCGTGCGCGCCGCGATCACCGGCCATCGGGTATTTTCCACCCTGCATACAGGGGACTGCGCATCCGCGATCCTGCGCCTTCGCAGTATGGGGGTGCCCTCCTATCTGATTGCGGATGCCCTGACAGGAGTGGTGGCCCAGAGACTTATAAAGCTTCTCTGCCCACACTGCAGGCGAAGGGAGAAGGCGGACAGCCGGCAGAAAAGAGCATTTAAAAGGCTGACCGGACAGGAGACGGAGTATGTCTGGAGGGCGCATGGGTGCGGGCAGTGCGGGGGAACAGGTTACATCCGCCGCAGAGCGGTCTATGAGATGATGGAGGCGGATCGGAATATAAAGGAAATGATCCGGGAAGGCGCAGGGACTGCGGATCTGCGCCTTTATCAGAGAAAGAAGGGAATGGCTTCTCTGGATGCCTATGCGGCAGAGATGCTGCTTGCAGGGGAGACCGACATAGAGGAAGCGGAGAAGATCATTTACTCCGCCCAGTGATTTCAAAGGAGGAATATTATGGAAAAGCAAAAGAATCGGGAGGGCTTCACCCTGATCGAGATGGTCTGTGTGATCGCCATTATGGGAATTCTCATAGCGGTGGCCGTCCCATCCTATCAGCGCATCCGCGACGGCTCCGCCCGCCAGGTGGCTTTGGCGAACGCGCGGACAAACTACAGCATGGGGAAGGCCCAGCAGGAGATGGTGGACGCCGGCGTGCTTGGGGAGGATGAGACGGAGGATTACGGCTATGATCCGGATACGGACAGCGCCGTATGGGCAGGGACGATCAATGGGAGAGAATACGAGGCGGTTTATCCGGGCGATTCCGGAGAAGGGGAAATTTTGGCCGGAGATTAAGGGGGAAGCGGGATGAAGAAAAACAATTCCGGATTTACTTTGGTGGAAACCGCAGCCGTTGCGGCAATCCTGGGCGTGCTTTTGGCCCTGCTCCTGCCCCAGGCCTCCCAGCTTCTCAGGGGAGCACGCCGGGCGGCGGCTGTATCGGACGCGCGCGCCACGGCCCAGGCAGTGCAGATGTACCTGGATGATGTCAGGGAGGAAGGAAATTTGACCATGCGGACCCTTCACGCGCTTATGGGATCACAGCTGGAGGATCCGGAGGGGCCTCTCGCCGGCTATTTGTCAGGCGGGCTTTCAGACGCCAGGATTGTCTCGGTGGACGTGGATCTGCAGACAGGGGTTCTGGAGGAAATGCTGTATGAAAATGAGGACACGCAGGTGAAGCTGGTTCTTGAGGAGGGCGGCCTCCTGACGGCCCGGGAAATTGCGGACAGGGAGCCATAGCCGGGGGAAGCTGCGGCAAGACAGCCGCAGCTTAGGCGGGAAGTTTTGGAAAACCTCTGAAAGGTGCATAAAGGAGGGAGGAGGCGGTCCATACTACCTCCTATGATGAATGAGGATAGAACAGCGGCAAAAAGAAAAATAAGGTCCCGGCTGCTCATGGATTTCTGGCGCTGCGGCGTCGCGGGGTGGTGCCTGGAGGTGATGTTTACCTCTGTGGACTCCATACTGGCCGGTGATTTCCGGCTGATGGGACACACGTCCCTTCTTATGTTCCCCATATATGGGCTGGGGGCATTCGCAGCGCCTACGGCTCAGTTTTTGGACCAGTGGCTTTCCGGGCTGCCGGGGTTTGAGGGGGCCGGGACGGAGGCAATACCGCCTCTTGGAAGGCTGATTCGCCATGGGCTCATCTACATGGTTCTCATATTTACCGTGGAGTATGTGATGGGAACCTGTTTTAAATGGCTGGGCATCTGCCCATGGGACTATTCCATGTGGCCGGATCAGATAAACGGCGTTATCCGCCTGCGCTTCGCGCCCCTGTGGTTTGCCACGGGCCTCCTGTTTGAGCGGATTACCACAGGAAGCATATGGAAAAGGAGCGGCTAAGGTATTGTCTTTCAGCCGCTCTTTGTTATATAATAGACCCATGGCTGAAGGGACGCCCATAGACAGAGACTTATAAGGAGACAGGTAATGATACGGATAGTTTTGGTGGCCTCCACCGTGATTTTGTTTTTGACATTTGCCATACCGGTGATGCTTTATTTGGAGAGGAAGATGAAGCGGGATCCGGAGAGGGCGCAGTGGAGGAGCCTTAAGATTGTCAAGGCAGTGTTTCGCTTTATTTTGAAAATCGCGGGCGTTACATACGAGGCTTACGGGCTGGAGAATATTCCGCCGGATCGGGCGGTGCTCTATGTGGGAAATCACAGAAGCTATTTTGATATATTGGTGGGATATGTGACGGTTCCGGGGCTCACGGGGTTTGTGGCGAAAAAGGAGATGCTGCGCTATCCCTTCCTCAGAAATTGGATGCGTTTAGTAAACTGCGTATTTCTGGACAGGAAGAACGTGAAGGAAGCCTTAAAATCCATTATGGAAGCCATCGGAAAGCTGAGGAGCGGCATTTCCATATGGATTTTTCCCGAAGGTACCCGGAATGTGAATGATCGCCTTACGGATTTGATGGAATTTCGGGAGGGAAGCCTCAAGATGGCGGAAAAGAGCGGATGCCCTGTGATACCGGTGGCTATATCGGGTACAGCCGCTATTTTTGAGGATCACATGCCCTGGATCCGTCCGGGCCATGTGGTGATACGCTTTGGGGAGCCCATTGACCTTAAGAGCCTTGCCGGCGAGGAGAAGAAATTCCCCGGAGCTTACGTGAGGGGAAAGCTGATCTCCATGCTGGAGGAGATGGAAAATAGAAGTACGGAGGAGAGCGTGTGAATCTGCAGGAGATAAGAGAGGGCTTAGATGCCGTTGACCGACAGATGGCAGAGCTGTTTGCGCAGAGGATGAAGCTGTGCGCCCAGGCCGCGCGTGTGAAAGCGGAGTCGGGAAAAGCGGTCTATGATGGCGCCAGGGAGCAGGAGACGCTAAAATCCCTGGAGGATGCGGCGGAGGATGATTTTGCAAAAAGAGATCTGGAGGAATTGTTTTCCCAGATTATGACGATGAGCAGGAGGATGCAGTACCGCCTTGTGGGGGATAAAGGGGAAAATACAGGATTTTGCCCTGTGGAGGCAATTGAGAAGAAGGGGGCTCGGGTGGCATATCAGGGGGTGGAAGGATCCTATGGCCACGGAGCCGCCCTTCAGTATTTTGGGGAGGAAGCCAGCCTGTACCACGTTCCCGCCATGGAGGATGCCATGGTGGAGGTGGAGGAGGGACGGGCGGATTACGGGGTCCTGCCCATAGAGAATTCTTCCGCAGGGGCAGTGAGCAACAACTACGATCTTCTGGTGAGGCATAAAGTGTATATTGTTGCGGAGATACGCCTGCCCGTGCGCCACGCCCTTCTGGGGCTGCCGGGAGCAAGCCTGGCGGATATCCGGCGGGTATATTCCCATCCCCAGGCCCTGGCCCAGAGTGCCAGATACCTGAATGCCAATACGGAGTGGAGCCAGGTCAGCGTGGAGAATACGGCCTGGGCGGCGAAGAAGGTGAGCGAGGAGGGGGATATAAGCCAGGCAGCGGTTGCCGGGGAGACAGCGGGGCGGATTTACGGCCTGAAAACTCTGGCCTGCCCCATCAATTTTGACAAAAACAACACCACCCGCTTTATCGTGCTCTCCGGATCGCCCATATACCGAAGGGGAGCCGGCAAGGTGAGCATCTGTTTTGAGTGCGCCCACAAAAGCGGATCGCTTTATAACATGCTGGGACACTTAATCTATAACCATATCAACATGCTGATGATTGAGTCCCGGCCGATTGAGGGCCGGAGCTGGGAATACAGGTTTTTTGTTGACATGGAGGGATCCCTGGGCGATCCGGGGATGCACAACGCCCTTGCGGGCATCCGGGCGGAGGCTGCGGCCCTCCGCGTTTTAGGAAATTACTGACAGGAGGAAAGGACCATGGACGAAAAAAAAGTTTCCATTGATCAGCTGGTACTCTACCGGAATTTAAAATACGGCGGTCTGTTTCGGGAGATGGCGGCCCTTATGGGAGCCGCAAAAACCGGGACAGGGGCAGAGCCGGACCCATTTTCCTGCGCGGGCCAGCTGGTGGAGCTGGCGGCGGAGTACGGATTTGAGGGGAACCTCTGGCACTGCTTTCTGTCCCTTTGCCTGGCGGAAAATGAAAACGCATACTCCCGGGCCTGCGAGATCGCCGGGGCGGCTGGGGGTACCCTGGATCAGCTGGCCAGGAGAGACTATATCATTTGGAAGGCTCTTTTTGATTTTGATCTGCGCAGGCTGGAGCCGGAAGAACTGTGGAGGGATATTTCCTGCTACCACCCGGCCGGACGGGAGGGGCATGTGTTTAACCGCCGTATCCGGGACAGAATCGTAAGCCTGGCTGTGCAGCTGGAGCAGTCCGAGGATGCGGACGCGTTTCAGGCGCATGTGGTAGAATTTTACCGGGAATTCGGCGTGGGAAAATTTGGCCTGAATAAGGCATTCCGCATCGTGGAAGGAGAACCGGGACAAGGGATTGAGATTGAGCCCATCATCAATGTGGAGCATGTCTATTTTAAGGACATCGTGGGATATGATCTCCAGAAGGCCAAGCTGATTGAGAACACAGAGGCCTTTGTGGAGGGGCGGGAGGCCAATAACGTGCTGCTCTACGGCGACGCAGGCACAGGAAAATCCTCCAGCGTCAAGGCGGTGCTCAATGAGTATTACGGCAGGGGCGTGCGCATGATTGAGGTATATAAGCATCAGTTTAAATCTCTCTCCGATGTGCTCTCCCGGATCAAGGATCGGAATTACAAGTTTATCATTTACATGGACGATCTGTCCTTTGAGGATTATGAGCTGGAGTATAAGTACCTGAAGGCGATTTTGGAGGGCGGCCTGGGCAAACGGCCGAAAAATGTGCTGATCTATGCCACATCCAACCGCCGCCATCTGATTCGGGAAAAATTCAGCGATAAGAGGGAGCTGGACGACGAGCTCCACATGAATGACACGGTCCAGGAAAAGCTGTCCCTGGCCTCCCGGTTCGGAGTGACTATCTACTATGGCTCCCCGGACAAGAGGGAGTTTGAGCACATTGTAGGGACGCTGGCTGACCGGTACGGCCTGGACATGCCCAAGGATCAGCTCTACCTGGAGGCAAACAAGTGGGAGCTCGGCCACGGCGGTTTGTCGGGGCGGACAGCGGCCCAGTTTATTACGTATCTTAGGGGAAAGGCCCCCGGCGTCTGATGGGCTGCCGGATTTTGCCGTCTTTTTACAATTATTTTACATGAATTATACATGCGTTATACCCAGGAAACCGGAAAGTCCTTTACAATGGGAGTACTGTGAAAGCACGGCTGTTCGGGCGGCAGGCTTGCTGCGAGTGGCCTGTCTTGCGCGCATAAGGAGGAAGAAAAGTGGCTATACGAATGTTTGCGGCCATCGATGTGGGATCCTTTGAATTGGAGATGGGAATTTATGAGATGGCGTACAAGGGAGAAATCCGGTGTGTGGATCACATCCGCCATGTGATTCCCCTGGGGCGGGACACCTTTTCCCAGGGAAAAATCAGCTATGAGCTTGTGGACGAGATGTGCCGGGTCCTCAGCGATTTTGCGCGGATTATGAAGGCGTACAAGGTAAAGGATTACCGGGCCTACGCCACCAGCGCTATGCGGGAGGCGAAGAATAATCAGATTGTCCTGGATCAGATCCGGGTGCGGACCGGGATCAACGTGAGCATTATCAGCAATTCGGAGCAGCGTTTTATCAGCTATAAGGCTATCGCCTCCAAGGAGGGGGAATTTCACAAAATCATCCAGAAGGGAACTGCCATTGTGGATGTGGGATTTGGAAGCGCCCAGATCTCCCTTTTTGACAAGGAGACGCTGGTGACTACCCAGAATCTTCCCCTGGGGGTGCTGCGGATTCGCAGCCTTCTCTCCCGGATTCCCGCTACGGTAAAGAATCACAGGGAACAGATAGAGGAGATTGTGGACAATGAGCTCTTTACCTTCCGGAAGATGTACTTAAAGGATAGGGAGATCACCAACCTGATAGGCATCGGGGAGACGATCCTGTACCTGCTGCGCCGGATGGATATGAAGATCATCGGGGACAAAATTGACGCGGCTACCATGAACCGGTTTTATGAGAGCTTAAGCCAGATGACCACGGATCAGATAGAGGAGCGCTTCGGCGTGAACGGGGATTATGCTTCCATGATTCTTCCGGGCGCTGTGGTCTATAAGAGGATTTTGGAGATCACGGGCGCGGAGCTTTTCTGGATGCCGGGGATCCGCCTGTGTGACAGCATAGCTGCGGAGTACGGGGAGGACAATAAGTTTATCCGCTTCAGCCATAATTTTGAGAATGATATTCTGGCGGCCTCCCGGAACATGGCCAAGCGGTATAAGTGCCATACCAGCCACAATCAGGTGCTGGAGCAGTATGCCACGCAGATTTTTGACAGCATGAAAAAGTATCACGGCTTGGAGAACCGCCACCGCCTTCTGCTGCAGATTGCGGTGCTGCTTCACGCCTGCGGAAAATTCATCAGCATCCGGAACTCTAATGAGTGCTCCTATAACATCATCATGTCCACGGAGATCATTGGGCTCAGCCACCTGGAGCGGGAGATCATTGCCAATGTGGTGCGCTATAATATACGGGATTTTGATTACAACCGGGTGGAGCTGGAGACACAGGTCCATCAGGGCAGGGATTACGGGTTGAGCCGAAATGAGATTACGATTCTGATCGCCAAGCTTACCGCCATCCTCAGGCTGGCCAATTCTATGGACAGGAGCCACAGGGGAAAGCTTGCGGACTGCCGCATGGCGGTGCGGGAGGATGAGCTTGTCATCACCACGGGATACAAAGGGGACTTGGCGCTGGAACGGGCCTCCTTTGAGCAGAAGGCAGACTTTTTTGAAGAAATTTTCGGGATCAGACCTATATTAAAGCAGAAGAGGAGTGTGTGATATGGCAGAGACAGGGCAGAAGGGCCAGACAGAGGCCAAAACAGAAAATCCATACCCGGATTTTGCCGCGAATCCTTCCAATTATGTAAATCGGGAGCTGAGCTGGCTGGAGTTTAATTACCGGGTGCTCAGCGAGGCCAGGGATAAGTCAATCCCGCTTTTTGAGAGACTTAAATTTTTGAGCATCACTGCCTCGAATCTGGACGAATTTTATATGGTGCGGGTTGCCTCCCTAAAGGACATGGTTCATGCAAAGTATACCAAGCCCGACATCGCCGGGCTTACGCCCCAGGAGCAGCTGGACCAGATCAGCGTTAAGACCCATGACCTGGTGGATATGCAGTATTCCACCTACAACCGATCCCTAATTCCCGCCCTGCGGCAGAACGGGCTGCGCGTTGTCATGGCCCACGAGGATCTGTCGGCGGAGGAGGCCGCCTTTGCGGACGAGTATTTCCGCCAGAATGTATATCCGGTGCTTACCCCTATGGCTTTTGATTCTTCCCGTCCCTTCCCCCTGATCCGCAATAAGACGCTGAACATTGCGGCCCTTTTAAAAAAGAAGGCGGGGAAGGGCGCGGAGCTGGAATTTGCCATGGTTCAGGTTCCCTCTGTGATTCCGAGGATCGTGGAGCTCCCCAGAGAGACGGACGCGGGCGGGAGAGAGATCCGGGTCGTGATCCTCCTGGAGGAGATCATTGAGAGAAATATGCCCTCCCTGTTCCTGAACTATGATATTGTAGCCTCCCACCCCTTCCGCATTATGCGCAACGCGGATCTGACCATCGATGAAGAGGAGGCGGTGGACCTTCTGGAAGAGATTCAGAAGCAGTTAAAGAAACGGCAGTGGGGGGAGGCCATCCGCCTGGAGATCGAGTCAAACGTGGATAAGCGTCTCTTAAAAATTTTGAAGAAGGAGCTTTCCATCAGCAGCCAGGATATTTTCCCGATAAGCGGGCCCCTGGATCTGACCTTCCTCATGAAGATGTATGGCCTGCCGGGATTTGACAACTTCAAGATTCCGCGCTACACGCCCCAGCCTGTGCCGGCCCTGATGAACGACGACGATATTTTCACCAATATACGGAAGAAAGATATCCTGCTCCATCATCCGTACCAGAGCTTTGACCCTGTGGTGAACTTTGTGCGAAGCGCAGCCAGGGATCCGGAGGTTTTGGCTATCAAGCAGACCCTGTACCGGGTCAGCGGCAACTCCCCCATTATCGCGGCCCTTGCGGAAGCTGCGGACAACGGAAAGCAGGTTTCCGTCCTCGTGGAGCTTAAGGCACGGTTTGACGAGGAGAATAATATCAATTGGGCGAAGATGCTGGAGAAGGCAGGCTGCCATGTGATCTACGGCCTGGTGGGACTCAAAACGCACAGCAAGATTACCCTGGTAGTGCGTATGGAGGAGGACGGAATCCGCCGCTATGTCCATCTGGGCACGGGGAATTATAATGACTCCACGGCCAAGCAGTACACGGACTGCGGGATTCTCACCTGTGACCCCCAGGTAGGGGAGGACGCAACGGCAGTGTTCAATATGCTGTCCGGATACTCGGAGCCTCTCTCCTGGAACAAGCTGATCGTGGCTCCGCTTTGGCTCAGAGGAAGATTCCTGCGGATGATCCGACGGGAGGCCCAGAATGCCAGGGATGGCCGTCCGGCCCACATCATGGCGAAGATGAATTCCCTCTGCGACAAGGAGGTTATCACGGCTCTGTATGAGGCGTCCTGTGCGGGGGTTAAGATAGAGCTGGTGGTCCGGGGCATCTGCTGCTTAAAGGCCGGAGTGCCGGGCCTCAGCGAGAACATTGCTGTGCGCTCCATTGTGGGCAACTTCCTGGAGCACAGCCGGATCTTCTATTTCTGCAATGACGGCAGCCCGGAGGTATACATGGGAAGCGCTGACTGGATGCCCAGAAATCTGGACCGCCGGGTGGAGATCACCTTCCCGGTGGAGGATCCCGAGCTCAAGAAGCAGGTGATCCATATTCTGGAGGTGGAGCTGGAGGACAATGTGAAGGCCCATGTGCTTCAGCCGGACGGCACGTATGAGAAAGAGGATAAGCGGGGCAAGGTGCTGGTAAACTCCCAGGAGCAGTTCTGTGAGGAGGCCATGCGCATGGCCCAGGAGAGCGGCGAAAAGGCCGGGCCGGAGACGAACCGGGTGTTTAAGCCGATTGAGAGCAGCGGGGCGTGAGGAAGCGGCGGCTGTTCACAGGAAAATTTTATGAGAAGATAAGCCCCAGGGCGGCGCGGGATTTTAGGTATCCTGCGCCGCCCTGTATTTATGCGCGGCTGAACGGCCCCTGTATTTCACTGGTTTTCGCGCGGGGTTTTTCGAATGCGCTTGTCTAAATATCAGAAAAATGTTAAGATAATTGTATTGTAATTGTATTATCGGCCAATCAACGGATGGGGCTGTTGAAAGGAATGGGTGTAGCTATGAAAAGTCAACCAATTTTGCCATTGTACCAAAAACTGGTGGAGGATCTGAAAAGCCAGATTGAGGATGGCAGCCTTAAGGAGAATGAAAAGCTGCCTTCTGAGCTGGAACTCAGTCAGGAATACTCAGTCAGCCGGATCACCCTGCGCAAGGCGATGGAGATTTTGGCAGAGGAGGGCTATATTATCAAGCATCAAGGCCTGGGAACCTTTGTGGCTCCCCGGAAGCTGAATCGCATTGATGACGGAAGGCGGATGGGTTTTACAGAGGTATGCGCCAATGAGGGAAAGACAGCATCTGCGGAAATATTGGGTGTGGAGTGGATGACGGCCAAGGGAGAGCTGGGCAGAAATTTAAGGGTTGAAGAGGGCGAAAAGGTATTTAAACTGTCCAGAATTCGGGGATGCGACGGCATACCGGTTATGATAGAGGTCCTCTATTTTTCATCCAGATTTTCCTATCTGCTCCAGGAGGATTTGACAAAGTCTGTTTATGCGGTTTTAAGAGAGCACGGGGATATCCCGTCCCACAGTGTGCGAACGGTCGAGGTGGGATATGCGGGTGCGAGAGAGGAGGAGTATTTGGGGATGAAGCAGGGGGAAGTCCTTCTGCTTCTGAATGAGAAGGCCCTGGATGAGAGCGGCGAGGTGATTCATTCGGGGATTCAGATTATTAATCCCCAGCGCTACAAGCTGACAATCATAAATTAAAAGTAACCGACCAGGACGGCGGGAAGTAAAATATACGGAGGCCAAAAAGCGGCTCGAGTAGGGAGAAATCCTTCTCGGGCCGCTTTTGGGTTAAATTATATAAAATTAAAGGCGGATATTTGTTAAAAGGCACAAAATATCACAATCACTATTGACAAACAATTGAAAATGAAATATAACATATAAATAACATAATAAGACAACAGCAGACATCTTAAAAAGATGACGATTTGCAGGGCTGCGGAAAGCGGCAGCGGTTTTGCGGAAGGAGGACGGAGCGCGTGGTCAGGTTTGCAGCGGCAGGGTATGTCTGCATTGATTATTACCCTGACTTTGAGAATCGATGGTATGTGACGGGAAACGGGGTGGATGTCCTGTTCAATCTTCTGGATATGCGGGAGGATGTGGAGTCATCTGTTATCTCAGCTGTTTCGGATGATTTTTACGGGAAGAAGTCCGTGGAGGCTTTTGAGAATCGGGGGATTGATATAAGCCACCTGGAGATTATTCCAGGAGGCGAGACTCCTAAGGTTCCTCTCTACCTGGTGGATAATGACCGGAAGCACGGGGATCCGGTCCGGGGCATCATGGAGGGATATGGATTCTCGGAGGAGGCGATGGATTTTATCGCATCTCATGATTTGGTACATTCGGATTTTACTGGCAGACTGACCCACCGTCTGGGAGATATCCGGCGGAGGATGAGGCCGGCGCCGGGAGAGCTAAGAATTTTCTTTGATCTGAGCAATCAGCACAAGCATCCGGATATAAAGGAGGTTCTGTCCAATATTGACTGCGGGCTTATTTCCTTTGAAGGAGATCTGGAGGGGGGGAAGGATTTCCTGCGGTATGCCTGCTCTCTGGGAGTGAAGCTGATGGTCGCCACCTTTGGGAAGAACGGTTCTCTGGCCTATGACGGTTCCAAATTCTACAGGGGCGATATTGTTCCGGTAAAAGAGGTAGTCAATACCGTGGGCGCGGGAGATTCCTATTTTGCAGGATTTATATCCGGATTGATAGACGGAAGGCCCGTGGCCGAGTGTATGCAGATTGGCGCGCAGCGGGCGGCCAAAGTTATTTCCGTGTTTGACCCTTATCTTTAAGCAAAAAATATAAAGGAGCGTAGAAAAATGGTAATTGATGTTCATTCACATCCCCTGTTATTTGACGTGATCAACCAGAATCCGGAAGATTTGAACTTCCGCAAGCAGGAGTTCGGCGTATTTAAATCAGGGATCAATCCCATTGACTTTGAGCTCACCCTGTTAAAGGACGCTCAGATCGATAAGGTGGTTCTCCTCCCTGAGGATTACTCCGTGCAGTCCGGGCGCCCCATGGTGAGCAACGATGAGATGGTGAAAATTGTGGAGAAGAGCCCGGAGCACTTTATTGGGTTTGCCAGCGCGGATCCCAGGAACCCTGACGCAAAGAAAGAGCTGGTACGGGCTTTCGACGAGCTGGGCCTTATGGGACTGAAGCTGAATCTTTCGCGTCTCCATATGTACCCGGATGATCCGGCCCTGGATCCCCTGTATCAGGTGTGTGAGGAGAAAAAGAAACCCATTATGTTCCACGCGGGATACAGTTGGGAGCCCAATACGCCGGCGAAATATTCCGAGCCCGTCCGGTTCGAGGATGTGGCGGAAAAGTACCCGGATCTCCGCTTCTGTCTGGCCCATATGGGATGGCCCTGGTGGGAGGAGACCATCATGATGTTAATGAAGTATCCCAATGTGTATGCGGATACCTCCATGGTTTATATGGACTCCCCGAAGAACTGGTACTCCCACCTGTTCTCCGTGAACATGAATCTGAACTGGCTTCAGAACTGCTTCCAGGATAAGGTGATGTTCGGATCCAACAATCCCAGGTTCCGCCATGTGAGAAGCCTGGAGGGAATCAAGAACCTTCCCCTTCGGGACGACGCAATGGAGGCGATTTTGGGGGGCAATGCAGTTCGCTTTTTAGGATTGGAGGAATAACCATGGTTAAGCTGATAGAAAATCAGGTGGAGAGCCACAAGGAATTTGAAATGATTAAAATCACGGATGAAGTGAAGAAGGCTGTGGAGGAGAGCGGAATTAAAAACGGTATGGTGGCGGTGATCACAAAGCACACCACCACAGGAATTATGATCAATGAGGCCCTGCCCTGCGTGGAGAAGGACATCGAGCTGGAGCTGGAGCGGCTGGTTCCCCATGATTATCCCTATGTACATACCCATATGCTTCCCACCTATGGCACCTGCTCGGGAAACGCGCCGGGGCATTTGAAATCTATGCTGGCTGGTAACCACTGCATTTTCCCCGTAATTGACGGGAAAATGATGGCCGGACGGGAACAGAATATTTATTTTGTTGAAATGGACGGGCTCCAGATCCGCAAATATTTTATCGAAGTGATGGGCGAATAGGTTTTTTACAAAAACCCCTTAAGGCACAAAGAGGTGAAAGGTATGATTTTTGGACTTAATTTTACGTTTTTAGGCGAGTATTGGTTCCTCTACGCAGATGGACTTAAGGTAACTCTGGAGCTCGCCTTCTGGACCTTGATCCTGGCTACGGTGGTCGGTGTGGCGATGGGAATGCTTCGGGTGCAGAACTACCCGATCATCAGCAGTGTGATTGACGGCTGGATCAATTTTATCCGCGGCGTTCCGGTTATGGTACAGATTTTTATTGTGTATTACGGGATCGCAACCTCCCTGCCCCAGTTTTGGGCGGCGGTGGTATCTCTGACAGTGAATAGTTCCGTGTATATTGCGGAGCATACAAGGGCCGGCATGCAGGCGGTCAATAAGGGGCAGATGGAGGCAGCCCGATGCATTGGAATGTCAAAAATGCAGGCCAACTGGTACATCATCATTCCCCAGGCGATTAAAAATGTGCTTCCCTCTCTGTGCAATGAGTTTATCCTGCTGATTAAGGAGACCTCCATTGTATCAGTAATTGCTCTTCACGAACTGACCTATACGTCCAACTCGGTTCGGGCAAACACATTCCTGGCCTTTGAGCCGCTGATTGTGACGGCTGTCATTTATTTCCTTATCACCTATATTCTGAAGCGGCTGGTAGGAATCCTGGAGAGGAGGCTGCATGCACATGATTAATGAGACAAATAGCAAGGAAGTTATCATCCAGGTAAAGGGGCTGAAAAAGAACTTTGGATCTCTGGAGGTGTTAAAGGGCGTTGACATGGAGATTGACAAGGGCGAGGTGGTCGTGGTTATAGGTCCTTCAGGATCCGGAAAATCCACCTTCCTGCGCTGCTTGAACCTCCTGGAAAAGCCTACAGCCGGCGATATCATGTTCCATGGGAAGTCTATCCTGCGCAAGGACATGAAGATTGACAAGTACCGCGAAAAATTTGGAATGGTGTTCCAGCTCTTCAACCTTTTCGACAATTTGAGCGTGCTGGACAATGTGACCATAGGCCCCAGAAAGGTCAAGAAGGTTCCCAAAGCGGAAGCGGAGAGGAAGGCTATGGATCTTTTAAAGCAGGTGGGTCTTGAGAGCAAGGCGGACGCGTACCCCTCACAGCTTTCCGGCGGACAGAAGCAGCGGGTCGCTATTGCCAGAACCCTGGCGATGGAGCCGGAGGTGATTCTGTTTGACGAGGCAACCTCCGCCCTGGATCCGGAGATGGTTGGAGAGGTCCTGCAGATTATGCGTCAGCTGGCCGAGCAGGGAATGACCATGGTGGTGGTGACCCATGAGATGGGATTTGCCAGAGAGGTGGGTGACAGGGTTGTCTTTATGGACGGAGGCTACATTGTGGAGGAAGGCAATCCAAAAGACGTAATCAACAATCCCCGGCACCAGAGGACAAAGGATTTCTTAAGTAAGATGCTGTAGGATTGCACATAAACACAACAGGACCGCAGGCGGCCCAGAAAGGACACAAAAAATGCAGAAGGTAAAAGAAATTGTAATGAGTATTTTGAAGGATCATGCGGTTGACACCGTATACTTTGTGGGATGCGGAGGCTCTCTGGCAGGCTTTTTCCCGGCAAAGTATTTCCTCAGCTGCGAGGCGAAGAAGCTGAAGGTGGGCTATATCAACTCCAATGAATTTGTACACGCCACTCCCCGGGAGATCGGCCCCAACGCTGTGGTCATCCTGGCCTCCCAGAGGGGAAATACCGCAGAGACCGTGAAGGCCTGCCAGGTAGCCAATGAGAAGGGAGCGGCGACAGTAGGACTTACCTTTCAGGCTCCCTCCCCGCTGGCAGACAGCGCCCAGCACGTGATTGTCTACGAGTTCGGCGAGGATTCCATCGTGGAAAATCAGAAAACTTCTTATGGCTTTAAGCTGGCCTTAGAGCTCCTCTTCCAAATTGAGGGGTATGCGGGCTACGATGCGATGACAGAGGCCCTTGGCAAGCTGCACGGGATTGTGGCCAAGGCGAAGAAGGATATCGTTCCCTTTGCTATCAAGTATGCCTGGGAATTTAAGGATGACTCCGTTATCTACACCATGGGAAGCGGTCCCTGCTGGGGCAGCGCGCACCAGGAGTCCATCTGCATCTTTATGGAAATGCAGTGGATTAACTCCAGCGTGATTCATTCCGGCGAGTATTTCCATGGACCCTTTGAGATTACGGAAAAGAATACGGCTTTCCTGATGATGAAATCCACAGGCAGGACCCGTGCGCTGGACGACAGGGCCTTAGCGTTTATCAGCCAGTTCAATAACCGCTGCATGGTGATCGACGGCCAGGACTATGGAATGGACGAGCTGGGCTGGTGCTCGGAATATCTGGATCCCCTGTTCCACAACAATGTGATCGGCGTGTTCAACAATCTGCTTGCGGATGCGAGAAAACACCCCTTAAGCGTAAGGCGTTATATGTGGAAGTTTAACTATTAAATGGCAGCTGTTTTAAGACGGCTTTGCCCGATATAACAAAAAAGGAGATGGATGATTATGAGAAAAATCAAGAAACTGGCAGCTCTTTGTATGGCTGGCGTGATGGCGGCATCAATGACGGCCTGCTCCGGCGGCGAGACGGCTGAGACCACAACGGCGGCTCCGGCGACCACAGCGGCCGAGACCACGGCAGAAGAAACTACCGCAGAGGAGACTTCCGCTGCGGCGGAGACGGAAGCGTCCGGCGAGGCGGCTGCCGAGGCCTTTGATCCGGAAGCGGAGCACGGCCCGATTTTTACGGATCTCGCTGAGAACGGCGTGCTGAAGGTAGGCATTATCGGAAATTCCCCCACCTTCTGCTTCCACACGGTAGAGAATGGGGAAGACGTCCTGGTAGGCTTTGAGGTGGCCGGCATGTATGAGATGGCGGATCGCCTCAGCGAATACATGGGCCGGGATATAACCGTAGAATTTACAGAGACGGATTTTACCGGATGTATGTCCGCCCTTCAGGCCAATCAGATACACTTTGTGACCCGCTTAAGCCCCACGGATGAGCGGAAGGAAACCTGGCTTTTTACCAACGTATATCACAAGTCTGACGAGTGCTATGTGGCGAGAGCAGAGGATCTGGACAGCGACAAGTTTACGGGAACCCTGGAAGGCGTGACCGTTTGCGGTACAATGGGATCCATTGATATTACCATGACAGAGTACCTGTATCCCGACGCTGAGATTCAGGAGCTCTCCGGCCTTCCGGATCAGATTCTCTCCGTAAAGAACGGCAAATCCGATCTGGCTTGCATGAACGCGGTGAATGCGGCTATGACCGTGGCGGCCAACCCGGATCTGGTGGTAGTGGACAGCCTGACCTGGGAGCCCACCGATGAGTTTGACAAGGGCTGCGGCCTGTGCATGGCTTACGGCAACGAGGATTTTGCGGAGTGGGCCAACGGCTTCTGGGCTGATATTACAGAGGAAGGACTGTGGGATCAGATGCAGTCTGACGCGGCGGCACAGCTTGACGAGAAGGTGCTGGCAGACTTCATGGAGCAGCAGTAAAATTGCATAGTAAAAGGCTGGGATCTGCGATAGAGATCGGGGTCCCGGCCTTTTTTTGCGCGGAATCAAGGGAGCGAGAGCTCTCCCCGGATCCGTATCCTTCCATAATAACCACCTATCATATGTTTACAAAATCATTAAAATTCGGTAAGATACCTACTGTTATGCTGCTGCTCAGCCGTGCTCAAATACGTTATTAATTTTTCAAGAAAAAAGTAAGGAAAAGGTTCATATATTGTGATAAAATGAAGTAGAACATATGAGGAGGGGGAATACTATGCCCGATATTAACATTTTAGTAGTGGATGATGAAAAAGAGATTGCGGATCTGATAGAGATTTATCTTGTCAGCGATGGCTACAAAGTTTTTAAGGCGGAGAACGCGGACAGAGGGCTTGAGATTATTGATAAGGAGAATATTCATCTGGTGCTTCTGGACATTATGATGCCGGGGATGAACGGACTGGAGATGTGCAAGAAGATCCGGGAGACCAACAATATCCCCATTATCATGCTCAGCGCCAAGTCCACGGACCTGGACAAGATTTTAGGCCTGGGAACAGGGGCGGATGATTACGTGACAAAGCCCTTTAATCCCCTGGAGCTCACAGCCAGAGTGAAGTCCCAGCTGCGCCGCTACACCCAGCTCAACCCCAACAGCGGAGGGCCGGACCGGGCGGGCAACGAGATCACCATCAAGGGGATGACCATTAACAAGGACAACCATAAGGTAGTGGTGGACGGAGAGGAGATCAAGCTCACGCCGATTGAATTCGACATTCTCTATCTTCTGGCCTCCAATCCCGGCCGTGTGTTCAGCACCGACGACATCTTTGAGAAGGTCTGGAATGAAAAGGTGTACGAGGCCAACAATACAGTTATGGTACATATCCGCCGGCTGCGGGGAAAGATGAAGGAGGATACCAGGCAGAACAAGATCATCACGACAGTGTGGGGAGTAGGATACAAAATTGAAAAGTGATATGAGCAGGCGCTACAGGGCGAGAATCGTGGCGAATATTATCTACAGCGCCATCATATCCTGTTTGGTGGAGCTGTTTTTCATCACAAATATTTCAATGATTGCCAGATATCTGGAGGGATCCGGAGGAGGGAATGCCCTGACGCAGGCGATACTGGATCAGGGCGTGGCGGTAGTTATGGTTTATCTTGTCCTGGGCCTCCTTTTGTTCGCGGCGGTCTTTATGATCCTTCAGGAGCCCTACATCCGCTATATCAGCCGCATATCCGATGCGGTCCAGAGCATTTCCGAGGGAAACTTAAACACCAAGGTGGATGTGACGGGGGACGACGAGCTGTCCAGCATGGCGGCTAATTTAAACAGGATGGCGGAGGACATACGCCAGCTGATTGAGAAGGAACGGGAGTCGGAGCGCACGAAAAATGAGCTGATTACCAATGTGGCCCATGATCTGCGCACGCCTCTCACCTCTATCATCGGATACCTGGAGCTCCTTGCGGGACAGAAGGCCATTCAGCCGGAGATGCAGCACAAATATATTGAGATAGCCTACGGAAAGGCCCGAAGGCTGGAGAAGCTGATAGAGGATCTCTTTGGATTTACAAAGCTGAACTACGGAAGAATCGCGATGCACGTAGGGGATCTGGATATTGTCAAGCTTTTGGGGCAGCTTCTGGAGGAGGCGTATCCCAATTTCGTGGACAAGGGGCTTTCCTATGATCTGCAGAGCAATGTGCCTGCAAAAATCATAACAGCCGACGGGAACCTTTTGGCCCGGCTGTTTGACAATCTGATTGGCAACGCGATTAAGTACGGGGCGGATGGAAAACGGGTGCTGGTCCGGATCCATGCGGAGGAAGAGATAGTGACGGTTTCTGTCACCAATTACGGCTATGTGATTCCGGCGGAGGAGCTGCCCTTGATTTTCAACAAATTTTATCGGGTGGAACAATCGCGCTCCAGCAGCACCGGGGGAACCGGGCTGGGGCTGGCGATTGCCAAGGAGATTGTGGATATGCACGGCGGGACAATCGCGGTGTCCAGCGATCTGAACGGGACCGTGTTTACGGTAAAGCTGCAGGTGCACTTTGACATCAACAGGGAGAAATTTGGAAGTATATGAGAAAGAAAAGAAATTTGAGAAGGGCGCTGCAAGGCACCCTTTTTGCCATATGTGTGCTGGCATTGGGAACCGGCGGGACGGCTAAGGCAGTCTTTGCTGCGGAAATAGAAGCGGGACAGGCTGCAGAGAGGGAGAGCGGGCCTGCCGCCCCTGATTTTTCAGAGGCAGCCGTATCCATGGATGTGACCTATGGATACCAGAATACGGCCAAGCGGGGCAGGTTCCTTCCCCTGACCGTGGAGCTGGAAAATCGGAGGGAAGAGGATTTCTCAGGAGTGCTGCGGGTAAAATCTTTGGAGCCGGACTTTCAGGGATACAACGGCCAGATTGAATATGATGTATATGAATACGCATACCCCATAGAGATTCCCGCTCTTGGACAGCTTACATCGGAATTTAGCATATCTCTGGGAAATGGCGTGGATCAGATGTACCTGAGCCTGTCGGATTCAGAGAACAATGAGATTGTGCGTAAACGGCTGAAGCT
This sequence comes from uncultured Enterocloster sp., assembly GCA_944384065.1. GTDB lineage: Bacteria > Bacillota > Clostridia > Lachnospirales > Lachnospiraceae > Enterocloster. The sequence goes on from CALWRY010000011.1 coordinate 28,368, forward strand.
GGATCTGAATATGGATACGGCGGAGCTATTTATAGGCGTTCTCAGCGACACGCCGGACCGCCTTTTATATCTGGACAATGTGGGGATTCACTACAGCACCCTGCGGACAAGGACAATCGAGATGAGCGCCCAGACCCTGCCATCCAGCCAGATGGAGTTGGATCAGCTGGATGTGCTTCTTGTCAATGACTTTGATACAGGAAGCCTGTCTCAGGATCAGGTGAAGGCTGTATGGGAGTGGACCCAGGAAGGCGGGCTTCTCCTGTTTGGACTGGGGGACCGGGGGGAGGACGCCCTTCGGGCCTTTGGTGGGGAGCTGGTTGACTACCCGCTGCCGGAGCCGGAAACCTATGAGGTAAACATGGGCGTGGAATACGCGGTGGACAGCCCTGAAGAGGCAGAGATTCCTCTTGTGTGTACGGATGTGATCCTTTTTGGGGGAAATGAATTTCTCTCCAGCGATGAGCTGTCCGTGGTATCCGGAGCGCCTGTGGGCAGCGGCATGGCGGCAGTGGCCGTGTATGATTTCGGGGATATAGAGGATTTCTGCCGGTCCAACATTTCCTATGTGGACAAGCTTTTCACAGAACTATTGGGGGAGGAGCGCATCAACCGTCTGACCAGCATGGCTGACAGCAGCGGATCCAGCCAGTTCTGGGCTGTCCAGGGACTTATCACATCGGGGGATATCAGCCGTCTTCCCAGGGTGGGCCTTTACGCCTGTCTTGCGGCCGCCTATGTGATCCTTGTGGGGCCGGGACTGTACTTTTTCCTGAAGCAGCGGGAGATGAGCGGGCACTACCATATGGCGGTGGCGCTCCTGTCGCTCTGCTGCACGGGCATGGTGCTTTTGATGGGGACCGTTACCCGCTTTGACGGGCCGTTTTTTACCTACGCATCCATACTGGATGCAGGGGAGGACGGGATGTCGGAGACAACCTTTGTCAATATGCGCTCTCCCTACAATAAGCCCTATTCTGCCAGGTTTAATCCCGCCTACAGCCTGTATCCCCTTACGGGAAGCGGGTTCCAGATGGGGATTTCCTATCCTCAGTTTACAGGAGATGAAAAGGCGGATATCCGCATTCAGTACGGAGAGGACGCCACCCGCCTGTCCGTGGGAAATGTCGGGGCATTTAACTCGAAAATCTTTCGCCTGGAGCGATGGGAAGAGAATAGGGAAAAGAAGGGATTTACGGGAAATATCCGCTCCTTTGGCGGAAAAGTTACGGGTACGCTGACCAATCATTACGATCAGCCGGTGGAGGATGTGGCGGTCATCTTATATAATCAGATGGTCCTCATTGACAGCATGGATCCCGGGGAAACTGTGCAGCTGGATGGCAGGGAAGTGATCTACGGCTCCACAAATTACGGCTATGCCGCAGCGGCCCAGATTACTGGCACATCCCGGTATCAGGAGGACAAGAATATTGAGGATGCCGCGTATGCCCAGGCTCTTCAGCGAACCAACCTTCTCTCCTTCTATATTGAAAATTACCTGTCGGATTACCACTCGGAGGCCCGGGTGACCGCCTTCAGCAGGAACCGGGAGGGGACGAGCTTCCTTGAGGATCCGGGCTATGGGACCTACGGCTGTACCCTGCTCACCTCCTCCATTGACGTCAGCTATGAGATGGACGGCATGATTTACCGCTCCGCCATGCAGAAAGATCCGGAAGTGGTTTCCGGCGAGTACTATGCAAATACGAATACCATGTACGGCTCCGCTCCGGTTGTTCTGGAGTATTATCTGGGAAATGATTTGGAGGTTGAACGCTTAAACTTCTACAGCCCGAGCCAGGGAATAGCGGACGGACTCAGATATTACTATGTGGTGCCCTTTGCAGGGACCATGTATTTCTACAATTATAATACGGGAAATTATGATCCCATGGATATTTCCCGGACCGAGTACGACGGGGAAAGTCTGGCGCCCTATCTGTCTCCGGGAAACACGCTGACCGTCAAGTACGCTTATGACGGCGCAGGGGACTACGCCTGGAATATTATGCTGCCGGTGCTGGCTGTCACAGGGAGGAGCAAATAAATGCTTGAGATACGGGGACTTCACAAGATTTACGGGAAATACCATGCCCTGGGCGGCCTGGACATGACGGTAAAGGACGGCGCGCTCTACGGCTTTGTCGGCCCCAATGGGGCGGGAAAAACAACGGCTATCAAGATCATAAGCGGGCTTTTGGGAGCTGACGGCGGATCCGTCTCGATTAACGGGATAGATGCCCTGGCAGACAGAAACAGAATGAAGGCCATGATTGGCTATGTGCCGGATTTCTTTGGAGTATATGACAATCTGATGGTGTGGGAATATATGGAGTTCTTTGCCTCCTGCTACCATATGGACGGGCTTATGGCCCGGAAGCGCTATACCGCGCTTTTGGAGCAGGTGGGTCTGGAGGATAAGCTGGAGTATTATGTGGACGGACTGTCCAGGGGAATGAAACAGCGCCTCTGCCTGGCGAGGGCCCTGATCCATGATCCGGCTCTCCTGATACTGGACGAGCCCACATCGGGGCTGGATCCCAGAACCCGTTTTGAATTTAAGGAAATTTTAGGGGAGCTTAAGGGGGCGGGAAAGACCATATTGATCAGCTCCCATGTGCTGTCCGAGCTTTCTGAATTATGTACGGATATCGGAATCATCGATCAGGGTCGGATGGTTTTGGAGGGCGAGATCGGAGAGATCCTCTCGCGGGTAAATACCTCCAATCCCCTGATAATATCCGTCTACAGCAACCGGGAGACGGCGATGGCGGTGCTCAGAAGCCACCCCCTGGTACAGACCATAACCGTGCGGGAAAAGGACATCAGCGTACATTTCTCCGGGGACGCGAAGGAGGAGGCGGTCCTGCTGCAGCAGCTGGTTGAAAACGGGGTTCTGATCCATGGATTTACTAGGGAAAAGGGAAGCCTGGAATCCGTGTTTATGCAGCTGACGGATCACGAAGAGGAAAGGATGGTGACATCATATGAAGCGGAATCCGGTATATAGCCGGGAGATGCGGGTAGGCTCAAGAAGCGCCCGCCTGCCGGTGGTGCTTGCCGTCTTTAACGGCATTCTCGCCCTGGCAGCCCTGATAAACATGTATTCGGCTGTGAACCAGGTAAAAACAAGCGCGGCCATCCAGTACACCCGATTTATGGATATGTATGAGCTGGTGGCAACCCTGGCCTTCGTGCTCCTGGTATTTCTCTCCCCGGCGGTTACGGCGGCCAGCATCAGCGGGGAGCGGGAGAGGCAGACCCTGGATTTGATGCTGTCCACTCAGATGACAGCGGCCCAGATTGTGGTGGGAAAGCTTATGGCGGCCCTGGCAGCCCAGTTCCTTCTGATTCTGTCGGCCTGCCCGCTGGTGGCCATGGTCTTTGTCTACGGCGGCATTACCTGGGGGGATGCCCTGGAGCTTCTGCTCTGCTATGTAGCCGCCTCGTTTTTTGCCGGCAGCCTGGGGATTTGCTGTTCGTCCTTTTTCAAGCGATCCACTATTTCCACGGTGGTCACCTATTGGATTATGACTGCGGTGGTGGCGGGAACGTATTTTATCAATCAGTTTGCCCTGTCCATGTCCTCTATGAACCTGCAGAATTCAGGACTCCTCTATGGGGCCAGCCAGGAAATTGCCCGTCCGTCTTCCGGCGCTGCGTTCTACCTCTTCCTCTTAAATCCCGGCGTTACCTTTCTGGGAATCATGGGAGGACAGGCAGGAAGAAACACTCCCATGTTTGAAATATGTTCCCGGTTTGGCATGGCTGCCGAGGGGCCCGTAATTGAGCACTGGATCCCCTTAAGCATCCTCCTTCAGCTTCTCCTGGGAGGTCTCTTAATTCTTGCTGCCATCCGCTGGGTGGAGCCGGTTAAGAGAGGGCACCGCAGGGGGACAGGAACCAAAAAGAAAGCGCAGCATACCATAAAGTAGGCAGAAGATACCCGGGGAGTGCATTGGGCCAATGCTTTATTATAGATTACAGGCCAGAGCCTGGGCGGTGACGGCGCGTCTGCGCTGCTGCCGTTTACATATCTTTGGAGAGAACGTCCCCGGAGAGCGGAGAGCATAGAAGGCAGGAGACGCATGTTACGGATGAAAGAGGAGAGAAAAAAGAATTATACGTATATACTGACCTGCGCGGACGGAACCTACTACTGCGGCTGGACCAATGATCTGGACAAGCGTCTGGCTGCCCACAATGAGGGACGGGGGGCCAAGTACACGAAGCCCCGCCGGCCGGTGAGGTTGTCCTACTGGGAGGCCTTTGACACAAAGGAGGAGGCCATGCGGCGGGAATGGGCAATAAAACGCCTCTCCCGGAAAGAGAAGGAGAGGCTGATCGTCAAGCGACAAAGCGATACATCATCACATAGTGGCAGAGACTGCCGCCCATAACGAAGAGATGGAAGATCTCGTGCGATCCGAAATACCTGTGCCGGTTGTTAAACAGGGGGAGCTTCATGGCATAGATGATTCCCCCCAGGGTGTAGATGATGCCGCCGGCCAAAAGCCAGAGAAATCCCGCTTTCGGCAGGGCCTGGATGATCTTGGTGATGGCCAGAATGCACACCCAGCCCATGGCGATGTATATGAGGGAGGAGAACCACTTGGGGCAGGTGATCCAGCAGGCGTTGATCAGGATGCCCACTGCGGCGATTCCCCACACCAGGGCCAACAGGGACCAGCCGGTCCGGTCGCCCAGGACGATCATGCAGACCGGGGTGTAGGTTCCGGCAATGAGGATAAAGATCATCATGTGATCGATTTTCCGCAGCAGCCGGTTGATCTTAGGCGAGATATCCAGGGTGTGATAGATGGTGCTGGCGCCGTAAAGCCCCACCATGCTGAGGATAAAGATGGCCAGGGCTGTGACGTGCATCTGCCCTTCGCCCCTCCACGCCTTGAGAAGAAGGGGAGCGGCTGCGGCTGCAGCCAGCAGCATGGCAACAAAATGGGTGATGGCGCTGCCGGGATCCTTGATTCGGAGCGTCCGTTTTTTTAGCTTTACCGTCATAATGCAGAGCCTCCTTTGTCTTCCTTTCGGAAGGTTATGTAAAACCAGCCAATGAAATGATGTGTTTTTAAAAAATAAATGTCAATTTTATAAAAACTATAATATGTAGTATTAAAAACTATGTAAATCTGTTTTATATAATATACACCCTTCTTGAAAAATATGCAAGGGAAATTTTGTAATTGTTTCAATTTCTGCCGCCTGGACTGTTACGCTGGAACAGCTGCCGAGGATTGAGGGAGAGAGAAAAATGCTGTCTGTTTTGTATGAAGATAAGGATATTATTGTGGTGGAAAAGCCTGCGGGCCTGGAGTCCCAGTCCTCCCGGGGATTTGGGGCGGATATGGTAAGCGAGATCCGCAGCCACCTGGCGTCTGCGGCATGTCCACAGAATATCCACAAAATGGGGACAAGTAAGCCGGGACGGCTGGGGATATCGGCGCCGCCCTATGTGGGAGTTATCCACAGACTGGACAAGCCGGTGGGCGGGATTATGGTTTACGGAAAGACGCCAAAGGCGTCTGCGGCGCTGAGCGCCAGTCTTCAGGCCGGGGAGATAAACAAGAGATATCTGGCAGTGGTTTGTGGAAAACCTGTGGATAACCAGGGCGCATATGTGGATTATCTGCTCCAGGACCGGAAAAACAACCGGTCGGAGATTGTGGATAAGTCGGTTCCGGGAAGCAAAAAAGGAGAGCTGAATTACCGGGTGAGGCAGGTTATCCACAGAGAGGTCCAGGGGCAGAGGCGGGAGTACGCGCTGGTGGAGGTGGAGCTTCTCACTGGCCGCCACCACCAGATCCGGGCGCAGCTTTCCGGACACGGAACGCCCCTCTGCGGGGACGGGAAGTACGGCGGGGAGGCCGCTTCCGGGCTGGCGCTGTGGGCCTTCTCCCTGTCGTTTCCCCACCCGGTTACGGGGAAGCGAATGGCGTTTGAGAGGATGCCTGCCGGCGGGGCCTTCGCCTGGTTTGCGGCGTGGCCTGCAGGGCAGGAGGAGCTTTCACCGGACGGCTGAAAAGAGCAGCTTTCGCCTGGCGGCTGAAAAAGGGCTTGACGGGGCCCTTTTTTTCTGCTATATTTGTATTAAATAATTAATACAACAATACAGTAATACAAATACGGCAGAAGATGCTATGCCGGGAGAGGAGCAGAAAAGCGTGTGGAGAATTGAGGAGAACCGTCCGATATGGGTACAGCTCACGGAGCAGCTGGCTGAGCAGATCATCGCGGGGCGGTACGGGCCGGGCGAGCGGATGCCGTCGGTCAGGGACCTGGCGGCGGAGGCCGGGGTGAACCCCAATACGATGCAGAGGGCTATGGCGGAGCTGGAGGCTATGGGCCTGGCTCAGACGAACCGGACAGCGGGAAGGGTGGTGACAGAGGATATGGAGATCATTGCGCAGAAGCGGAAGGAGACAGCGGGAAAGCAGATTCAGGAATTTATTCGCAGGATGCGGAATCTGGGCCTTTCCTCCGAAGATATTTTAGCAGCTGTGGAGGAAGAGATAAGTAAGGAGGGATAGTATAAAATGGAGCGATATGTGATGGAGTGCATGGGACTGACGAAGACCTATGGCAGGAAGACGGCCCTGGATAAGGTTGATTTGAAGATAGAGAGCGGGCGGATCATCGGTCTTTTGGGGCCCAACGGATCCGGAAAGACTACCCTCATCAAGCTGGCGTGCGGCCTCCTCTCCCCCACGTCCGGGGAGATCGCTATTGACGGCCACGCCCCAGGGGTGCATACAAAATCTGTGGTTTCCTATCTGCCGGACCGCATGTACTTCGCGGACTGGATGCGGACCAGGGATCTGCTGCGTTTCTTTGCGGATTTTTATGAGGACTTTGACCGGGAGAAGGCGGAAGGAATGCTGGCGGATCTGGGCGTGTCTGTGAGTGACCGGCTGAAGACCATGTCCAAGGGTACAAAGGAGAAGGTGCAGCTGGTGCTGGCCATGAGCCGCAGGGCCAAGCTGTATCTTCTGGATGAGCCCATCGGCGGCGTGGATCCGGCTGCACGAGAGTTTATCCTTCGGACCATACTCACCAATTATTCTCCGGAGGCAGCCCTCGTTATATCCACCCATCTGATTGCGGATATTGAGAAGGTTCTGGACGAGGTAATTTTCCTACAGAATGGCCGGGTGGTACGGCAGGATCCGGTGGATTCCATACGGGAGAACGAGGGCAAATCTGTGGACCAGCTTTTCAGGGAGATATTTGGCATGGGCCCTGTGGGCGGAAGGGAGGGACGGTAAATGTTCGGAAAGCTGTTAAAATATGAGTGGAGGGCTGCGGGCCATGCGCTTCTTCCCTTTTATCTGGTCGTGCTGGCTGTGTCAGCGGTGAACAGCCTGATGATCCATCTGGGAAGCGGAGGCCCCTCGGAAGAACTTATGGACAGCGCTCTCGGCGAGCTGATTCAGCTGATCGGCTTTATGCTGTATTTCGGCGTGATTGTGGCTCTGATTATTCTCACAGCGGTGGTGATTGTCCAGCGGTTTTACAAGGGAATTGTGGGAGACGAGGGCTGCCTGGTGCTGACGGCTCCGGTGGATCTCTGGGAAATCCCTCTGGCAAAGTGCGTGATTGGGCTGGTCTTTACCGGGCTCTCCGTGATGGCGGGGGTATGCAGCATCATTATTCTGATGAATCCGGCAGAGTTTCTGCGCATGATACGGGAGGTGGATTGGCTAAGGGCGATAGAGCAGCTGAACCTCTATATGCCCCGGTGGGGGATGTATGGGGCGGAGATTATTTTAAGCCTGATGCTGGCAGGCATGGCGGAGATGTACCACGTGTATCTGGCCATCATGCTGGGACAGCTTTCTAATACGCACAAGGCAGCGTTTTCCTTCCTGTGGTATGTGGTGATCAATGTTGTGTTCACGGTCTTAAGCTGGTTTGCGTTTGCCGGTTTCGACGTCCATTCCCTGGACCTGTTATTCCTGGAGATGGGAGCTCACGCCGCTCTCTTATCCTCCATCGGCATCAGCGCCCTGCAGGTTTTGTTGTTCGCGGCGGGAACACAGTATCTGATGGCGAAGCGGATGAATGTATGAAAAGGAGTGCAAGGCGTAAAGCTTGTGAAAAAATATTGACAGAACGCAAAATACATGTTACTCTTTTACATACGTAAGGGAGTAGTCGGCGCGGTGTATATGTGCAAGGTATACAGTATACCGCGTGGCGCAGGCCAACAGCACCGGAGCTTTTTAACTGTCCGCAGCGGATGGGATACGTTTCCTGGCTCAGTTTTAAATGACGAGACTTACCTGTTATCTGTAATGGGATGAACAGGGGGTCTCTTTTTTATTTCCGCAGGCAATGGGCCAAGCGGACATGCCTGCATGTCCATTTGGCGGCTGCGCGAGACGCCTGTCTTCCTGAAAATGAGACGTATGCGCGGGGGCGCTGTCCGGGCGGCGTATGCGTTTTTATATAGAGCTGCATAATAGTAATTGTTCAGACTGTTACGCATAATAAAAGATGAAGGAGGATCTATGAGTGAAAGAGTATCTGTCAAGCATTGAGGAGGTCTTAAAGGCCCAAAATGCAACGCCTGAGGGGCTTACAAGCGCCGAGGCGGCAAAGCGCCTGGAGCAGTTCGGCCACAATAAGCTGAAGGAGGGGAAGAAGGATTCCCTCTTAAAGCGTTTCCTGGACGAGCTGGCGGATCCCATGATCATCATCCTGATTGTGGCCGCTGTTATCTCCGGCATTACCGCCTACTATGAGGGCGAGTCCTTTACGGATGTGATTATCATTATGGCCGTGGTTATTATCAACGCGGTTCTGGGCGTGGTCCAGGAGAGCAAGGCCGAGGCCGCCATCGCCGCCCTGCAGGAGATAGCCGCCGCCACCAGCAAGGTTGTGCGTGACGGGAAGATCGTGACCTTAAAGAGCGAGGAGATTGTGCCCGGCGATATCGTAGTCCTGGAGGCCGGGGATTCCGTGCCGGCAGACGGCCGCATCATTGAGAGCGCCAGCATGAAGATCGAGGAGGCAGCTCTCACCGGTGAGTCTGTGCCGGTCAATAAGATCATAAACGTTCTGAACCTGGGCGGGGAGAAGGATGTGCCCCTGGGCGACCGCAAGAATATGATGTACATGGGCTCCACTGTGGTGTACGGAAGAGGAAAGGCGGTTATCACCGGAACCGGAATGAATACAGAGATGGGAAAGATTGCCGACGCCCTTTCCAATGCCCAGAGCGAGGAGACCCCTCTGCAGATGAAGCTCAATCAGCTGAGCAAGATCCTGACGGTGCTGGTTATCGGCATCTGCGCGGTTATCTTTGCCGTGGGCCTGTTCCGGGCTCAGTTAAGCCCGGAGGGGATCACAGGGGATACCCTGCTTGATACCTTTATGGTGGCTGTGTCCCTGGCTGTGGCGGCTATCCCCGAAGGCCTGGCGGCGGTGGTGACTATTGTGCTCTCCATCGGCGTAACCAATATGTCGAGGAGAAATGCCATCATCCGCAAGCTGACAGCGGTGGAGACCCTGGGATGTACCCAGATTATCTGCTCGGATAAGACGGGAACCCTGACCCAGAACAAGATGACCGTGGTGGAGCACAAGGCAGAGGACGAGAAGCTCCTGGAAATCGCCATGGCGCTGTGCTCTGACGCGGAGCTTGACCGGGACACCAACGAGGCGGTGGGAGAGCCCACGGAGTGCGCCCTGGTGAACGACGCCAACAAGAACGGTCTTCCCAAGACCCAGTTAAAGAAGGATTATCCCCGTGTGGGGGAGGCGCCCTTTGACTCCATGCGCAAGATGATGTCTACGGTGCATCAGACCCAGGACGGCAGCGTGATCCAGTTTACCAAGGGAGCGCCGGACGAGGTGTTAAAGCGCTGCACCCGCGCCTATATCGGCGGCCAGGAGGTGCCCATGACCGAGGAGATCCGCCGGGACATCTTAAATGGCAATAAGGCCATGGCGGACAAGGCCCTGCGCGTGCTCTGCGGCTCCATGAGAAAGTGGGAGGCTGTGCCGGCGGACTGCTCACCGGAGAACTTAGAGCAGGATCTGACCTACCTGGGGCTTTCGGGAATGATTGACCCGGTGCGCCCGGAGGTAAAGGCGGCTATCGTGGAGTGCCGTCAGGCGGGAATCCGCCCCATCATGATCACTGGCGACCACAAGGACACGGCGGTGGCCATCGCCATGGAGCTGGGGATTATCAAGGATGCCAGCCAGGCTATCACCGGCGCCCAGCTCAATGAGATGAGCGATGAGGAATTCAATAAGAACATTGAGAACTACTCCGTGTACGCCCGCGTGCAGCCGGAGCACAAGGTGCGGATCGTGAACGGCTGGAAGGCCAAGGGAATGATCACGGCCATGACGGGAGACGGCGTGAACGACGCGCCCTCCATCAAGAGCGCGGACATTGGCGTGGGAATGGGAATTACGGGAACGGACGTGACAAAGAACGTGGCGGACATGGTGCTGGCGGACGACAATTTTGCCACCATCGTGTCAGCGGTGGAAGAGGGACGGCGGATCTACGCCAATATCCGCAAGGCCATCCAGTTCCTCTTAGCGTCCAACCTGGCGGAGGTGCTTTCCATCTTCTTTGCCACGCTGATCGGCTTTACCATCCTGCAGCCGGTGCATTTGCTGTGGATCAACCTGATCACAGACTGCTTCCCGGCCCTGGCTCTTGGAATGGAAAAGAGCGAGGCGGATATTATGAAGCGCAAGCCCCGCGACCCGAAGGAGGGAATTTTCGCCGGAGGAATGGGCTTTGACGTGTTCTTCCAGGGCTTTATCGTGACGGTTCTGGTGATGACGTCCTATTTAATCGGCCACTACTATGAGAGCGGTGTGCTGGAGTTTGTGGACAGCGCGGACGGAACCACCATGGCCTTCCTGACGCTCTCCATGGTGGAGATCTTCCACTCCTTAAATATGAGGAGCCGGAGAGGATCCATCTTTAAGATGGAGACGCATAACAAGTTCCTGTACGGGGCGATGATCGTGTCCCTGGTGCTGACCACGGCGGTGATCGAGGTGCCCTTCCTGGCGGCGGCCTTTGAGTTTACGCCTATCGATCTGCCGGAGTACGCCATTGCATTGGGCCTGGCTGTGCTTATTATTCCGATTATGGAGGTTGTGAAGGCGGTTCAGAGGAGTATGGGGAAATAACGAGAATTGTAAAATATATGTAAAATTTACGTAAAATCACATGTAAAATAGGATAAAATGCACAAAAACAATTGACGGTATCTTTTGGATGTGGTATACTTGGCTGCATAGCAAAGCGGCGGCCAGGAGAGAAAGAGAGGCATTTTGACGAAGCATACTTGCAGGGTCAGATGCCTCTTTTTTTGTGAAAAAAATATCATTATGGCAGCTGCGGGAAAGGAGAATGCATTTTATGAGCAGAGAGGGAAAAAAGGGGTTAAGTGCAAAATTCTTTTTGTGTGTAGCGCTGGCGCTCTGTCTTGTCAGCATGATTGGCGCATCGCTGATTCAGACATTGAATCACAAAATAAGAATTAAGCAGATGACCTGGGAGACCCCTGCGGGGCACCAGATCAGCGCGGATCTGTGGATACCGCAGAACGCCACGGCCCAGTCGCCGGCCCCGGCCGTGATTACCATTGAGGGTTGGTACAACAACAAGGAGATGCAGGATCTGTATACGCTGGAGCTGGCAAGGCGGGGATATGTGGTATTGACCATGGATCTGCACGGACATGGAAATTCTGAGAGCCTGCCGCAGGATCAGCTGTATGAGGGCGCTGTGGGAGTGGACGGCGCGCTGCAGCTGGTGGCCAGCCTGCCCTATGTGGATGTGGACCGCATCGGCGTTACCGGGCATTCAAGCGGTGGAACGGCGGCCAACATGGCGCTCCCGATGGATAATGAGAGGGAGAAGCCTCTTATCGCCGCCATGCTCCAGCAGGCTGCAGACTGGCAGGATGACACCGGAGGAGACCACAGCGGCGAGTACGGAAGCAGAAGCGTGGGTATTATCGCCAGTGAATACGACGACTTTTATTTTGGAACCTATGCGGAAGATGGGAGTATGATTACAACTCCCAGGGAATTTATGCAGACAGACGGAGCAAAGCGCTTCCTCAATTTTAATGAGGATGCGTCCACCTTTGAGGGAGAGGCCCAGGCCAATACCTTCTATGAGAGGACGATTGACGGAAAGGATGCAAAGCGTATTATTTACCGGCCTACCTGTATTCATCCGGCGGTGACATTCTCCTCTGAATGTGTGGGCTATGCCATTGAATTCTTTGAGACTGTCTTTGGAGCGCCGAATCCCCTTCCGGCTTCGAATCAGATTTGGCAGTGGAAGACTGCGTTTAATGCCCTGGGCCTTGTGGGATTCTTTGTGTTCCTTGTGAGCTTCCCGCTGTGCATGCTGAACACCCAGTATTTTGGAAGCCTCAAAGCGGGTAAGGCGGTGACGGCGGCTCCGGTGAAGGACGGAGCAGGCGCAGGCTGGTTCTTCGGCACAATGGCAGCCTCCATGCTGTTCTCCGGTGTGAGCTACGTATATGTAATGCGGCATGTATATTCAAAAACCACGGAGATATTCCCCCAGACAGGGCCTTTAAGCATTGGCGTCTGGTCGCTGGCCTGCGGTATATTTTCCATTCTGCTGATGACCGCTTACTATCAGCTGTACGGCAGGAAAAATGGATTTTCCTTAAAGGATACAGGGGCGGCGGTTTCTCTCGGACAGATATGGAAAACCCTGGTGCTGTCAGTGCTGGTGGTGTACTGTGCGTTCGGACTGGTATTTTTCGCAAATTACTTCTTCCAGACCGACTTCCGCCTCTGGGTGCTGGGAGTGAAGGTATTTAACGCGGATAAGGTTTTGATTGCCCTGCGGTATCTTCCCTTCTTCCTGGTATTTTATGTGGTAAATTCCATTTCCATCAACTGCTTTAATTACAACAAAATTGGCGGCGAGATTGGAAATGCGGTCCTTTTGGGCGTGTCCAACTGCTTTGCCTGCATCGTCCTTGTGGCAGCTCAGTACATTGGCTTTTACAGCACGGGAGAACCCTTCTGGGGGCTGGCAGAGGGAGAGAGAATCCTGGCGATCTGGCTGTTCCCGGTTATTTTCTTCCTGTTTATAACCGCGATTATGTCCAGGATTATTTATAAGAAGACCCGCAATCCCTATCTGGCTGGGTTTATCAATGCGATGGTGATTGTGATGATCAGCTGTTCAAATACATTTACCTCGCTGAGTGCGGGAACCTTGATTGCCACGACGTTCTGACGGCGGCAGAGAACGGGGAATACTGGAAAACAGATAGCTTGAGGCAGGGGCCGGAGTGGCTTGTATGAGTCGCTTCGGCCCTTATTGGCGGCGAGGTGGATTTGCGCATCAATATTTATCGGGGGCAGATTGCCGCCGCCGCTGATCGTGACAACGCCTATATAGCACTGAGTAGTGCCAGCACAGTGCCGGATAGTATCGATAAAGTGCCGGATAGTGCCAGCGCAGTGCCGGATAGTATCAATAAAGTGCCGGATAGTGCCAGTACAGTGCCGGATAATGAGCAGGAACGCCAGATTTATCAACATGTATTGGAGCATGGCTTCATTACAACTGTCAGGGCCGCAGAGCTTTTAAAAGTAAAGCAGCGCAGAGCAAGGGCTGTTTTGCAGGATATGGTTGAAGGTAATTACCTAAGAAAAGAAGGTGCGGCAAGAAGTACAATTTATGTAAACAATATGGAAGGAAGGTAATACTGTGTGGATGAAAAAGTAATATAGGAGCTGCAGAGCTGATTTTTGGCTTTTGGAGTTTTTATAAAGATTAAATATGATTTTGCCGGATTTTGTGATATACTGGGGATATCGTCACAGGTGCGGAAAATGCTGTGCCTGCAGGCGGACGCGCCTTGTGCGGCGGATGCGTTTGGATGAAAGAAAGGGGCGGTATCTTATGGAGAAAGTAATCACAATCAGCCGGGAGTTTGGCAGCGGAGGAAGGGAGCTTGGAGTGAAGCTGGCGGGAGCTCTGGGGATTCCGTTTTATGATAAGGAGCTCATTTCCATGGCGGCGGATGATATCAACATTGCGGAGGAGGCCTTCCGCTATTATGATGAGCATATCGAAGTCAGGGACCCGCTGGACCGCCAGTTTTATCACGCGTTTTCAGAGATTTATCAGGTTCCCATGTCAGACCAGATTTTTGTGGCCCAGTCCAATGTGATTCGGCGTCTGGCCTCCCACGGTCCCTGCGTGATTGTGGGGCGGTGTGCGGATATGGTTCTGGCGGACAGCGTAAACCTTTTCATTTACTCTAAGATGAAGGACAGGGTGAAGCGGATGCTGCGCCTGGAGGGCGGCAGCGACGAGAAGGAGATGGAGCGGCGCATCCGGGAGGTGGACCGCAAGCGCAGGGACTATTATCAGTACTACACAGGGAATACCTGGGGGCGGGCCCAGAATTATCATCTCTGCCTGGAGAGCGGGCTCGTGGGCGTGGACGGCTGTCTGCGCGCGGTTATCGCTTATCTGGGAGAGCTTGGCGGCGGGGAGGCGTAGTGTACGGGCCTTTTTGGAGGCATCTGCCGGCTGGTCTTGCGCGATATGGACTTTTTTGGAACGCGGAATGCGGCGTATATTTTAAATCCATCGGCTCATACTAAGAGGGTACAAAGGAAGTACGAATCAAAAAACAGGTGAGTCCATGGAAAAGCCGGGTAAAAAACTGAAGAGACTTCTTATTATATTGGGAACCACGGGAGCGGTGTATGCGGGATTCAAATACCTGCTGCCCCTCGTGGCTCCTTTTTTTGCGGGTTATGTGCTGGCTCTTTTTCTGCGGCCCTCCGCCCGCTTTCTGTCCTATCGGCTGCGCTTTCGAGCAAGGGGGATAGTGCTGCGGGTGCCCATCGGCGTGGTGGGAGGGGCCGAGCTTTTGGGACTGGCCCTGCTTTTAGGCGGCGTGCTTTACCGGACAGTGCCGGTGCTTTTTGAGGAAATAAAGCGTTTTATGAGACATTTCCCTCTGTGGGTGGAGGAGCTTGACCGATGGCTCACGGGCGGCTGCTTCCGGCTGGAGGGAGCATTGGGGCTTCCGGAAGGGTGCGTGGCGGACGCGGCGGGGGAGATGCTGCTGCGCCTGGCCGACACGGGCAAGTCTGCGGCTATGCCATTTCTCATGACAAATTCTCTCACGGCTGCCGGATGGCTGGCAAAGGCTGCGGTGGTGAGCCTGGTCACGTTTCTGGCCGCGGTTCTGAGCCTGCAGGAGATGGAGGATTTGCGGGACCGCAGGGACCAGTCCGTGTTCCGAAGGGAGTTTCACCTGATTGGCATGCGGCTGGTGCAGACGGGGAAGGCCTGGTTCAAGAGCCAGGGCATGATTCTGCTGGTGGTTGCCGGCCTGTGTGTGGGCGGGATGTTCCTTGTGGGGAATCCCTATTTTATCATGGCAGGCATCGGCATCGGCGTGCTGGACGCCCTTCCCATATTCGGCACCGGCACGGTGCTGATTCCCTGGGCGCTTTGGTCCGCTCTTGCGGGGAAATGGAGTCAGGCTGCGATACTCGCGGGGCTTTATGTGGTCTGCTATTTTGTGCGGCAGGTGCTGGAGGCGCGGATGATGGGGGGAGAGGTAGGGCTTTCTTCCCTGGAAACCCTGGCTGCAGTGTATGTGGGGCTGGAGCTTTTTGGCTTTTGGGGAATGATACTGGGGCCTCTGGGGCTGCTGCTGATTGAGGATTTGACGGAGGCCTGGGCAGGGTGAGGATGGCTGCGGGGGAGGACGGGACCAGGAGGGACTGCCTGCACAATTGCAGGAAAAGTCTGGCAGGAAAAGTCTGTCCTGGAGGGCATTGACAAACCGGGCGTTTTGACGTACAATCGTAACAGTTTAGACGACGGGCACGCCCCAAAGGGCACCCAGTCTTACGCCCTGCAGTGCAGACCGCAGGGAGCCTACAGCATATAGGAAACGGCATAGAAGGGGAATAGTAAGTCCAAGGCGCGCTGCAGAGAGAGGGGAGAGGGTGAAAGCCCCTTGCGCAGGCCGGGAGAGAACCCGCCCCAGAGCTCTGTATGAGGAATACAGCGTATTTCGGCGTTAACGGAAGAGAGTGGATTGGGAGTGCCGCAGGATGGGGCTTCCGGTCAAGCTGGGTGGTACCGCCGAGTCATTCGGTCCCTTGCAGAGGATGGGGGACGGATGGCTTTTTTTGTTGTAAGCATTCCGGGGCCTATATGCGGGAGCCAGAAGGAATTTAGAAAAAGGAGAGTAAGTTATGGCAGACAATAAGAAGATGGTGGAAGCCATCACATCCATGGACGTGGATTTTGCCCAATGGTATACGGATGTGGTGAAGAAGGCGGAGCTGTGTGATTATGCCAGCGTAAAGGGATGCATGGTGATTAAGCCTGCAGGGTATGCCCTCTGGGAAAATATTCAGAAGAAGCTGGACGCCCGTTTTAAGGAGTGCGGCGTTCAGAACGTATATATGCCTATTTTCATACCGGAGAGCCTCCTGCAGAAGGAGAAGGACCATGTGGAGGGCTTTGCCCCGGAGGTGGCCTGGGTGACCCACGGCGGCATGGAGCCGCTTCAGGAGCGGATGTGCGTGCGCCCCACCTCGGAGACACTGTTCTGTGACTTTTATGCGAAGGATATTCATTCCTACCGCGACCTGCCCAGAGTGTATAATCAGTGGTGCTCTGTGGTGCGCTGGGAGAAAACAACCCGCCCCTTCCTCCGCTCCCGTGAGTTCTTGTGGCAGGAGGGCCATACGGCTCACGCCACGGCCGAGGAGGCCCAGGAGAGAACGATTCAGATGCTGAATGTGTACGCGGACTTCTGCGAGGAGGTTCTGGCGATTCCGGTTATCCGGGGACAGAAGACAGACAAGGAGAAATTTGCCGGCGCAGAGGCCACCTACACCATTGAGGCTCTGATGCACGATGGCAAGGCGCTCCAGTCCGGCACCAGCCATAACTTTGGAGACGGCTTTGCAAAGGCATTTGAGATTCAGTATACAGACAAGGATAATACATTAAAATATGTACACCAGACCTCCTGGGGCATGAGCACCCGGATTATCGGCGCTCTGATTATGGTACATGGGGATGACAATGGCCTGGTGCTTCCGCCCCGGATTGCCCCGGTGCAGATTATGATTGTGCCGGTGCAGCAGAAAAAGGAGGGCGTGCTGGATGCTGCCTTCGCTCTGAGAGACCGTCTTGTAAAGGCAGGCTTTTCCGTAAAGGTGGATGATACGGACAAGAGCCCGGGCTGGAAGTTCGCAGACTGCGAGATGCGGGGAATCCCCCTTCGGGTGGAGATTGGTCCCAAGGATTTGGAGAAGAATCAGGCCGTGCTGGTGCGCCGCGATACCCATGAGAAGACCTTTGCCTCCCTGGATAATCTGGAGGAGGAGACAGGAGCGCTTCTGGATACCATTCAGAGCCATATGCTGGAGAAGGCCAGAGCCCATATGGAGGCCCACACTGCCCAGGCTGTGAGCTGGGATGAATTTGTGGAGACAATTAACACAAAGCCGGGATTTGTGAAGGCGATGTGGTGCGGGTGCCAGGAGTGCGAGGACAGAATTAAGGAGGAGACGGGAGCTACCTCCCGCTGCATGCCGTTTAGGCAGGAGCAGCTCTCCGATACCTGCGTGTGCTGCGGAAGGCCGGCAAAGAAGATGGTATATTGGGGAAGGGCTTATTAATCCATGCCGGAGAAGGAAGAATTTATGCGGACAGAAATCCCGCAGGAGGCGTCCCGGATTCTGGAACGCCTGCATGAGAGGGGCTACGAGGCCTATATTGTTGGAGGCTGCGTCCGGGACATGATGCTGGGCCGGCAGCCTGAGGATTGGGATATCACCACCAATGCCCTGCCGGGCCAGGTGAAAGCGGTGTTTGGCCGGACCATCGACACGGGGATTAAACACGGCACGGTGACAGTGATGATGAAGGGCAGGGGATTTGAGGTCACCACCTATCGGATTGACGGCGCCTATTCGGATGGAAGGCATCCGGACAGTGTGGCATTCACCCCCAGCCTGGAGGAGGACTTAAAACGCCGGGATTTTACCATCAATGCGATGGCATTCAACCGCTCGGAGGGACTGGTGGATTTATTTGAAGGCCGGGAGGATCTGCGGAGGGGAATTATCCGCTGTGTGGGAAATCCTATGGAGCGGTTCGAAGAGGACGCCCTGCGCATTCTCCGCGCGATTCGCTTTTCCGCTCAGCTGGGATTTGCGATTGAGGAGGAAACAGGCCGTGCTATCCGGACGCTGGCTCCCACCCTGGAAAGGGTCAGCCGGGAGCGGGTGCAGACAGAGCTCACCAAGCTCCTTCTGAGCGCTCACCCGGAGCAGATTCAGCTTGTCTACGAGATGGGAGCCGCGCCCTTTGTGTCCCAGGCATTTTTGCAGGCCGGGATGCCTGGGACGTTAAGCACCCCGCCGGATGCACTGGGACACAGGATTCCCCACTCGGTTCCCATGGTGAAGCATCTGCGGTGGGCTGCATTTCTCGCCCCGGCTGGACCGGCCCTTGCGGTTCAGGTCTTGAAGGGACTTAAGATGGACAATGATACCACGAACCGGGTGCGGGTCCTGACAGAGCATCTGGGAAAGTCTGTAATTCCTGCGGCAATGCGGGAAAGCCGGGAGACAGAAAAGACTGCTCTGCGCCGTCTTCTCAACGCCCTTGGGCCGGAGCTCCTCTCTGACCTGCTCACGCTGAAGCGGTGCTTCGCCAGGGAAGCGGACTGCGGGGGGGCAGTGAATATCTGGCCGGAGGGGATAGCGCAGGAGGAGACGGCATATCTGGAGCGTGTACAAAGCCTGACAGAGGAAATCCTGGAATCAGGGGACTGCTTCAGCCTGCGAAGCCTGGCTGTAACGGGCAATGATGTCATACAGGCCGGGGTCACACCAGGCCGGGAGGTAGGCCATGTCTTAAGCCGCCTCCTGAACCTATTCCTTGAAGATTTCGCCAGAAACGAAAAG
>CALWRY010000012.1 GCA_944384065.1 uncultured Enterocloster sp.
AACCAGACTGCTTCTTTATAGGAATCTTCAGGGTTTCGCATACTGTTTAATGTTCTGTTTTCAAAGGACTGTGTTGTCGTTGTCTCTCATCGGCAACTTTGATATAATATCATATCTCGTTGCCTTTGTCAACAACTTTTTCACTGGATTTTTAACTTAAATTTTTTAAGTCTTTAATTTCTCAGTGGAACTTTACTATAACACTATAATTTGGTCTTGTCAAGGAATTTGTTGCGATTTTTTATACAATTTTTTTACCCGTTTTTTACACCACTAAATATGCTCGTTTTCTTAGATTTTACCTATATTTTGTGTCCGATAAAAAAGGAGCCGGAAGCGGTTTTTTCTCCCCGCTCCCGGCAAGTAGAACGAATTTCATATGCAAGACATACAATTTCTCCGCCGCCGTCCTATTTCTTTAAAAAATCCCTCTGACAATTCCTCCCAGAATAAGATTGATAATATTGTATCTGTAGAGGAAAGTGAGCCATGTGCTCTGATAAATCTGGGCCTCCAGCATCTGTCCGGCAGGCGTGGCGGAGCAAAGGCTGAGAACAAAGCCTGCTGTCCACAGGAGCAGGAGGCCTTCCGCCAGACCCACCACAGCCCCGGCAATATGATTTAAGCCGGAGATAATCGGGAGACGGGAGACCAGATCCAGCCATTTGATAAGAAAATGAATCACAATAAAAATTACAACAAACAGAACTATCGTGCTCAGGACGTTAATCAAAATATCCGCCAGGTATGTGCTGATATATTCCGTAAACTCCTGAACGCCCAGCATTTGATATATCTCGCTGTTATTGTTTTCAAGAAGAATGTCTTTCAGCGTCTGCGGAAGACTCATCTGCTCTATGGCCATGCGCTGCGCCGCGGGAAGCTCTATCTCCTCAGCTCCGGGCGCCTCCCATCCAGCCGCTTCCAGAATCAGCTCCGCAGCGTTCTGCCGGACCGTAGGATTCTCCCTTATAAATCCCGTTACATAGGGAGCGGCAAATTTAACCGCTATCACCGTCAAAAGCAACGCACCCAGAGAGACACATTGCCTTAAAAATCCGCGGTAGTGTCCATAGAGCATCATGCCAATCAAGAATACTCCGGCACCCACAGACAGCCAATTTTCAAATATTATATCCAAGTTGCATTCCCATCCTGTCCTAATACAAAGCGCTCCAAGGCCGCTGCCACCCCATCCTCATCATTGGATATGGTAACAAAATCCGCTGCTTCCTTGGCTTTTGCGATTCCATTTTCCATAGCTATCCCAATCCCTGCAGCCTGCAGCATACTCACGTCATTTTCTCCGTCTCCAAAAGCCATGACCTCCTGGATCGGGATTCTCAGATAACCCGCCAGCCATGTGAGCGCGTTTCCCTTGGTGGCTTCCTTCCGGTTGATTTCAAGATTATTATACAGCGAGGAGGTGACGGAGAGCCCCTCTATCTTTTCCAGCTCCCTCCTAAGCTCCTCCCGTGCTTCCAAATCCGCAAAAAATACGTTGATTTTCTCCGCTTCTTTTTTGGTTTCCTCCACGAACTGAATGATGTTCGGCACGGTTTTCCTGGTGGCGTGCACCATTTTCTGCATCACCGGGCTGATCCCATATCTGTCCAGATGGTTGATAAACTCCGGCTGTGTAATCGCCCACCCCTCAATATAGGGATCATACATGGCTGGGTAGCGCTTTACGAGCCGCAGAATGCGAAGCGTCTCCTGGTTGGAGAGCGCGCAGGTCTTTAGGTCCTTTTCTTCGGACAAATCGGTCACTACCCCTCCGTTTGTCGCAATCGCGTATTTAACACCAGGGAGCGACCGGATCTCCGGGGCGATTCCATGAACTGCCCGCCCTGTGGCCGGAACCACCAATACCCCGTTTAAAGCGCAGGCTGCCAGAGCCTTTCTGTTTCTTTCCGAAACATGTTTCTGGCTGTCTAACAGGGTTCCGTCCATATCCAGGGCAACCAGCCTTATCTTCGTCATAGAAAATGCTCCTCTTTCAATATCAGTAAGCCGTCTTTGTCATATTTTGAAGAGAAAATGCCCGTAAGCTTTTTGACAAGCGCAGGATTTTCCGCCTTGTCAGCGGCCTCCTCTATCAGTTCTTCCGCATTGGCTTTGGTTAGGGGAATGCCGTCTTCCTCCATAATCTCTATCCGCTCATAGAGGGCCAGCATACTTTTTCCCGATATGCTGCAGTCAATATCTCCCGCATATTGGCAGGCATACTGGGCAAATTCATCAATATCCATCTCCTCCTCCGGCGGCAAAGGAGCCTCCTGGGGCTCTGGATTCGGCTGGGGCTTCTTTTGTACGGCAATGGACATCGGCGGAATATCTCTCTTGGGCTCTACCCTTCTCACCGGCCGCGGCGAAGCGGACGCTGGACGGGGCGAGGCTGGAGCCGGACGGGATGAAGTTGGCGCCGGATCGGAGTGCACCGGCCGCACAGGCTCTGTCAATGGCTGTTTTGGCGCAGGCTGCTTTTCCGGCTCTGGGGCAGAGTGGACAGCATTCACATCGGAGGCGCTGATGCGGGCAAAACTCCTGGCAAGCCCCGGATATACGCGGTACAGCTCCTTAAGCCGATCCGGCGTGTCAATCAGCACAATATTGATCCCTGTCTCGTCCCTCGTCATAAGCTGGTTGAGCTCCTGCAGAATCGACTCATTCATATCTCCAGCCTGCTCTATAATCAGATCCTTTCCCGTGAGCTTGTCTGACAGGGTAAAAATACCCCTGCGGTTCAGCTTTTCCCCGGTGATTTTGGCTGCCTGGTTCTTCGCTCCCGTTTTCTGGTGGATCTTCTTCAGCTCAGAGATCGCCCGGTTCAGGCCGTCCTCCGGATTCTCCGTCTCAATCATCAGATGGCTGGCCTCCCCTGGGGAAGTCTCCCGCTTCAGGGTGCGGATATCGGAGAGGATCCGCGTCTGCGCTTCCTCCGGCTCCTGGCTGGCAGGGATATCTTCTGATAATTTGGACATTTCCCTGGCCAGGTGTTCCTGGGCCTCCGCTTCGTGGATCCTGGCCTTCAGCTCATCGCCGGTAAGCGGTCTGGCAGGTGCGGAAGGCGCGGGCTCATATTCCGGCTCCCGGGCGGACGGCTCCTGTTCTTCCTCCACAGGCGGCAGCCCGAATGCCTTCCCTTCCTCAGGCGCCAACACTTCCTCCTCTGGAGAAATGGTTTCCTCCGGATCCGGAACGGCCGGCACAGGCTCGCTCTGATGCATGGCGGCGTGTGCCTCCGGCTCCCGGGTGAAGGCGGCCTCCGGCTCTGGTTCCGGCTCTAGGGAAGGCCTGCCCTCCCTGTATTCTTTCTCCACAGCCTTCAGCTTTGCCTCGTACTTATCGCGGTTTTCCATCAAATCCGCCTGGTAAGCGGTCAGAGGCGCGTACTGGAGCTTCAGCTCCATGGCCTTATCCACATACTTTCCCAGGCCGAACATAAGCATGATCTTGTCGCAGGTCATGACGCAGAGATCGCCCATACCGGCCTCATTGTAAAGCTCTGCCAGCTCATAAAGCCACTTTTCATCCAATTCCACATTGCAGTACTGCTCCAGGGTATGGATTAGCTGCTCCACGGGAGCGCCCTTGGCGCCTAAAATCAAATACCGCAGGATATACTGCCTGGGATCGTCAGGGGCCAGATCGCAAAACTCCCTGTAATAATCCTCTGCCTCCGCCGTGCTCCCTTCCTTAACCGCCAGCTCCGCCAGCTTGTATAAAAGCCGCTTGCCGATAGGGGCCCGCTCAAAGGCCAGCAGCAGAATATCCTTGGCCTCCTGGTACTCCTCATTCTTCTCGTAGACCGAAGCGGCCATGGAGAGTATGTTTACGTTGCGGACACGGCGCCAGTCAATGGTGTCCGCAATTTTCATGGCCGTCTCATAATCTCCCTTGGCTGACATCTTCTTTATCTGCTCAACCTTAATGTTAAACTCGTATTTATCCATTTCCCTAATCTCCCTGTAGCTTACGCCCGTTAAAGCTCTGTCCTTCCCTCCAGCGCCCTAAGAAGCGTCACCTCGTCAATATATTCCAGGTCTCCGCCCACCGGCACGCCGCTGGCTATGCGGGTCACCTTGATGCCTGTGGGCTTGACCAGCTTGCTTATGTACATCGCTGTAGTCTCCCCCTCCAGGCTGGAATTGGTGGCGATAATCACTTCCTCCACATCGGACTGAAGCCGGAGCATCAGCTCCTTCAGCTTGATATCTCCCGGCCCGATTCCCAGCATCGGGGATATCGCTCCGTGAAGCACATGGTAAACTCCCTCGTACTTTCCGGTTTTCTCGTAGGCCGCCAGATCTCTGGTATTTTCTACCACCATAATTACCTTGTGGTTGCGCTTGGGACTGCTGCAAATTGGACAGAGCTCCTGATCCGTGAGTGTAAAACACTCTTTGCAGTACCGGATATTGTTCCGGGCTTCCCGCATGGCTCCCGCCAGCTCCTCCACCTGCTCCCTGGGCATATTGATAATGTGAAATGCCAGGCGCTGAGCTGATTTTGTCCCGATTCCCGGAAGCTTTGACAGCTGCTCAATCAGCCTGGTAATCTGACTGCTGTAGTAATCCATCAGAACGGAAGCCCCCCGCCAAGCGCGCCTCCAAGGCCTCCTGTAAATTTGGACATTGTCTCACTGCTGTCCGCCTCCATCTGACGGAACGCCTCATTCACCGCAGCGGCAATCAGATCCTCCAGCATCTCGATATCATCCGGATCCACTGCGTCCGGAGACAGCTTCACGGAGACAACCTCCTTCTTGCCGGAAACCGTGACGCTGACCGCCCCGCCCCCTGCGCTTGCCGTATACTCCTTGCTCTCCAGCTCCTTTGCAGCCTCCTCCATCTGGCGCTGCATCCTCTGGGCCTGCTTCATAAGATTATTCATATTTCCGGGGATTCCGCCCGGAAAGCCTCCTCGTTTTGCCATGACTTCTGCATCCTCCTAAAATTTTTTAATCCTCATAGGTAATATCCATATGAATTTTGTCTTCCAGTTCTTCCTCTGTCACATAGATAGTATCGAACCGTTCTCCCCGGCCTGCCAGCCGTGTTTTAAAATAAATGGATCTGCCGTATCGGTCCTCCACCTTGCGCTCCAGTTCTCCGATAACCGTAGGCCTCTTTCCCATATCATAATTCATGGAATCCAAAAAGACAATGGTGAGGCAGCCCTCTCCGCCGGGCTCCACCACCGTATCCCTGAGATACACCTTAGCTGCCCCTCCCATATCTTTGACAATCTTCGCCCATTCATTGCGAATAAGCGCAAGATCCTCCAGCTGGGCTTTGGGGAGAGCCACCCGGGCGGCCGGCGGATCGGCTCCTCCGCCTTGAGCCCTGCCGGATATCTCCCGGTTTTCCAAAGGGGCTCCTGTCCCGGTCTTTCCCCCGTCAATCCCCCCGGAAGGAAGGACCATTTTTCCTGTCTCCAGGTCCTCCAGCATTTCTTCCAGATGGCTGACTCTCTGAAGAATAGAATCCAGGTTCGGCTCCATGGAAGGCTTCGTGAGCTTAATCAGCGTCACCTCAATAAGCACCCGCTTCTGACTGGCATAGCGGAGCTGGTTGGAAAGTTCCGACAGCACCCGGATATAGCGCATAAGAGCGGAGCTGTCCGCCTTTTTGCCATCCTCCTTAAGCTGCCTGAGGTTCTCCTGGGACATGTCCACAAGGCCTTCCCCCTCGTCTGCGGACTGTATCAGGAGAATATTTCTTATATACCATATAAAATCCGTGACAAACTGGCCAAGCTCCCGGCCCTGAATCACTATTTCCTCCAGGATGTGAATGCAGTCCCCTGTTCTCCCCTCAGCCACGGCCCCAAACATGCGGCTGAATACCTCTGTATCCACCGCTCCCAGAACCTCCAGGACATTTTCGTAGGTCAGGAGCTTTCCGTAATGAAAGGCCACACATTGATCGAGAAGGCTGAGGGCGTCCCGAAGAGATCCGTCCGCCGCCTTCGCCACATAAAGAAGAGCCTTGTCCTCCACCTGAATCTGCTCCGCCTGCGTCAGCTCCCGCAGGCGGTCCCCGATGGTTTCCAGAGAAATTCTCTTAAAATCATACCGCTGGCAGCGGGAGAGGATCGTGATGGGAATTTTGTGAACCTCCGTGGTGGCCAGTATGAAAATCACATACTCCGGCGGCTCCTCAAGCGTCTTTAAGAGGGCGTTGAAGGCCCCGATAGACAGCATATGAACCTCGTCGATAATATATACCCGGTACCTTCCCTCTGTGGGGGGATACTGCACCTGCTCCCGGATATCCCGGATATTCTCCACTCCGTTGTTGGAGGCCGCATCTATCTCCACCACGTTCATGGAAGCCCCGGAAAGAATGGCCTGACAACTGGGGCATTGGTTGCAGGGACTCCCGTCCACAGGGTGCTCACAGTTGACTGCCCGGGCAAGGATTTTCGCAATGCTGGTCTTCCCTGTTCCTCTGGTTCCGCAAAATAGGTATGCGTGGCCAATGCGCTGGGATGTTATTTGATTTTTTAATGTCTGGACAATGGGATCCTGGCCCTTTACGTCTGCAAAGGACACGGGCCTCCACTTGCGGTACAGCGCCATGTATGACATGTAAAAGCCGCTCCTTACTCGTCTCCAAAGCTGATACCTACCAGCTTGGCTTCTTTAATCATCGAGCAGTTTGGATCCACCGTCTTGAGCTTTCCGGCCACCTCGGAGAGGGGAACCTTGGTGATGTTGTTGTTCTTCACCGCCACCATATAGCCGTACTCCTCTTTGGCAATCAGTCTGGCAGCCGCAGCTCCCAGCCGGGTGGCCAGAACCCGATCATAGGGGCAGGGCTCGCCGCCCCGCTGCATATGGCCGGGAACCGTGACCCGAACCTCGCTTCCCGTGGCCTCTGAGATTTTCGCTCCTATCTCATAGGCAACCGACGGGTAAACAACGCCCGATTTCTTCTTCTCTTTTAATTCTTTCTTGCTCATGCCGGCCTCCTCCTTGGAGATAGCCCCCTCAGCCACTGCCAGTATGGAGAAGCGCTTGCCCGCCTTGCTTCTTTTTGTAAGGGCTTCGCAGATCACATTGAGGTCATAGGGAATCTCCGGAAGGAGAATAATGTCCGCTCCGCCGGCCAGGCCCGCGTAAAGGGTGAGCCACCCCACCTTGTGCCCCATGACCTCCACGATAAATACCCGGCCATGGGAGGCTGCCGTTGTGTGAATGCAGTCAATGGCATTGGTGGCCACATCCACCGCGCTCTGGAACCCGAAGGTCATATCCGTGCCCCACAGATCGTTGTCTATGGTTTTGGGGAGGGATACCACATTCAGCCCTTCTTCGCTGAGAAGATTGGCTGTCTTCTGGCTTCCGTTGCCCCCAAGCACTACCAGGCAGCTGAGCTTGAGCTTCTTGTAAGTATGCTTCATGGACTCCACCTTGTCAAGTCCATTCTCATCCGGAACACGCATAAGCTTAAAAGGCTGGCGGGAGGTGCCGAGGATGGTTCCGCCCTCCGTCAGGATGCCGGAAAAGTCAGAGGGCTTCATGATCTGATAATCCGCATACATAAGTCCCTTGTATCCGTCCTCAAATCCAATGATCTCCACATCGTCAAACATATTGTATAAGGACTTGGCAACGCCGCGCATCGTCGCGTTCAGCGCCTGGCAGTCGCCGCCGCTGGTCAGCATCCCTATTCTTCTCATCTTCCGCTTCCTCCTTGTATCAAGCTTTTTGTGTAATTATAACGCAAAGGTATGGGCTGGGCAAGCGGTATTTCCTTACGCTTTTCCCACTTTGCCGCAGGGCGGCGCTCCTCAGACCGGGGCGGCAGCGCCGCTCTTTCTTTTTCTAAGGTCCTGAAAAAACTCCTGCAAAAGGGAGGCGCATTCCTCTTCCAGTATGCCTGTATCCACCTGAACCTGATGATTAAATCCCTTTTCGTGAAACAGATCCAGCACGGATCCCGCGCAGCCTGCCTTTGGATTTAAAACTCCGATTACCACCCGGGGGATCCGGGCCTGGACAATGGCTCCCGCGCACATGGGGCAGGGCTCCAGGGTGACATACATGGCGCAGTCCTCCAGGCGCCAGTCTCCCTGGATCTTGCAGGCCTTCTTTATAGAGATCATCTCCGCGTGGGACAATACGTTTTTATCCGCATTGCGCCGGTTATATCCTCTGGAAATAATCCTGCCCTGGCGGACAATCACGCAGCCTATGGGGACATCCCCCAGGGCCGCAGCTTTTTTCGCCTGCCGAAGGGCCTCCCGCATAAATCTCTCGTCCTCCCGCCTTTTCTGCCTGTCCTCCTCCTTCTGCTTTAAGGCCATAAGGCGTTTCTGCTCCTGACGCTTTTCCCACTTTCTCTGCCGGGTGGCGGCCCCCTTTTCTCTCTGGATGTCCTGATCTTCCCTCTGATCCGTCATACGGTTTCCTCTTTTTTTCCTATTTCCTGTGTGCTATACTTCACTATGGTTACCATTATAATATAATTTTACCAGGATTGAAAAGGAGAAGCTTGGAAAAATGAAAATTTGCGGACTGCAGAAGACAACTTTGCTGGACTTTCCGGGGAAAGTGGCCGCTACTCTGTTCACCGGCGGCTGTAATTTCCGGTGTCCCTTCTGCCACAACAGTGATCTTCTTTTGGGAAATGCCAGAGAGCTTTATAAGCCCGAGGATGTGCTCGGATTTTTAGAAAAACGGAGAAATATTTTAGAGGGCGTGTGTATTACCGGCGGAGAACCCACTCTTCAGCCGGATCTGGCGGATTTTATAAGGGATATCCGCACACTGGGCCTGGCCGTCAAGCTGGATACCAACGGGTACCGCCCGGAAATTTTAGAAGAGCTCTGCGGACATGAGCTTCTGGATTATATCGCTATGGACATAAAGGCCGGCAGGAGCCGGTACGAGGCCGCTGCCGGCATCCATGACCTTTCTATGGAGTTAATTGACGAGAGCATCCGCCTTCTTATGAGCGGCAGCGTTCCCTATGAATTTCGGACCACTGTGGTGCAGGGAATCCATACGGAAGCGGATTTCCGGGAAATAGGCCCCTGGATCCGGGGATGCCGCAGTTATTTTCTTCAGGCCTTCCGGGACTCCGAGCAAGTTCTTATGTCCGGAACCTACACTGCCTTCTCAAAGGAAGAGATGTTGGCTTTTGCAGAGCTTATGCGGCCTTTTGCCGGGGAGGTGCGGCTGCGGGGAATCGACGTCTGAGTTCCCCTGTGCCGGAGAGGCATCAGTCATCCAAGTTTTCCATCCGTATGTCCGTATACCAGTATCCAAAACGGCCGTCCTGCCCCGGCTGTTTTTTTGACAGCACAAAGTGGGGGAATCCGAACATGGACGCCATGTACTTTTCATTGCTGTAATAGTGCCCCGGCACGCCCAGGATATAACGCGTCCGCTTGCCGTCCTCAATACGGGCCAGTATCAGGTACCGGTAGTTGTAGTATCCGTGGAGCAAAAAGCTGTTGTTTCCATACGTCCACGTCTCCCTGGGCAGCAGGCCGATATCCTGAGGCTTTATGGTTAATATCTCGCTGGTTCCGGCGCTGTCAAAGGCCTGTATCTTGGGATACCGCTTGCGAAAGCCGTCCCAGAGCTGCTGGGAGTTTTGTCCCCTTTCCTCCTGATCCAGCTTTCTGAGCTCCTCCGGATCTCCGAGGATAAGAGGCTCCTTTTCCTCCTTTGGCGGCAGGGGCGGTGCGCTGTCTGTAAGAGGCACTGTCTCCTCAGCCCCGTCGGTATTTTGTTCCTCCAAAGAGGGCGGATCCGACGTTTCCTGCACCGGTTCTCCGGAAGCTTCCATGGGATTGCTCCCTGCGTTCTCATTTTCCGCGATTTCCTGCTCCAGCTCCTCCACTTTTTTCTGCAGCTTTTCGTCCGGATCCCCCAGTTTATCGGAGGTCACCTCCTCCAGCTCCACCTCTGCCGCCTGGGCCACCTCATCTTCCCAGATGGTAGTGTATGAGCGCCAGGAATCCTCCTTTTCATGGATGGACAGACCGTAACACCTGTCCATGGCGATGCCGGACTCCGCCACATTGTCAACCGGTACGGAGGTACGGAATTCCCCTGCTCCGCCGCGGATAAAAATATTCCCCAGAAAAATTTCCTTTTCCGGAGCCAGCAGATATACGCGCAGATCGCTGCCGCCCACATATACCTTTTTGACATTCACGCTGAGCCGGCACTGGCCGTTTCTCGACTCCAATTTTGCAAATCCGATATTTCTGCCTTTTATTTTTCCCTCATAGGCATAAATATATGAAATTAGCCTTCGATAACTTGTCATACCTTCCTTGGACCTCCCAACCAGCCTTTCTGGTTTGTATTAATATTAGTAACAGTTCATGACGGCACATCTTCTTGCCCGGCCAAGGCCGGACAAGAAGCATCGGATGTCCATCCGATGTGTAAACAGGGGCGAAAACATTCTTACAAGCAAGCTTGACATCTATTTTCGCCCCTGTTTATCCGCCGTCCTGAACTGTTACTAATATTTTATGCTCCCATCACTTGAAAGTATGATAAGAAAATGATATCCTGTAATTCAGGAAAAAGGAAAGGCGGTATTTTTATGAGAATTTACAGAGCTAAGGATTACGATGAACTGAGCCGGAAGGCGGCGAATATTATCGCTGCCCAGGTGATTATGAAGCCGGACAGTGTATTGGGATTAGCCACAGGATCATCGCCTGTTGGAACCTACAAGCAGCTGATTGAGCGCTGCAGGATGGGGGATCTGGACTTTTCTCAGATAAAAAGCGTAAATCTGGATGAGTACAGAGGACTGCCCAGGGAGAATGAGCAGAGCTACTATTATTTTATGCGCGAGAACCTTTTCAAGGATATTAATATCGATATGGCCAACACAAATATTCCCGACGGCACAGAGCCGGACAGCGAGAAGGAATGCCTCCGCTACGAGCGGGTGATCGCCGGGCTGGGCGGGATTGACCTCCAGCTTCTGGGCCTTGGACACAACGGACATATCGGCTTTAATGAGCCCGATTCCTCCTTTGCCAAGATGACCCACTGTGTGGATCTGACCCCCAGCACCATCGAGGCTAACAAACGATTTTTTGCCTCCGCTGAAGATGTTCCCCGG
Source organism: uncultured Enterocloster sp. (assembly GCA_944384065.1). Taxonomy (GTDB): domain Bacteria; phylum Bacillota; class Clostridia; order Lachnospirales; family Lachnospiraceae; genus Enterocloster. The sequence continues at coordinate 11,109 of CALWRY010000012.1, forward strand.
CAGGCCTACACCATGGGCATCGGAACCATTATGCGCGCCCGGAAAATTCTCCTGATTGTCAGCGGCGCGGATAAAGCCCAGATTCTCCATGATGTGTTGAACGGACCTGTTACCCCCCAGGTGCCTGCCTCTATTCTGCAGCTGCACAGCAATGTGACTGTGGTGGCTGACGAAGCCGCTCTGGCAAAATGCTAAAAAACCTGCCGTCCGCTCCCCCATGCCGGGGAAGCAGGACGGCAGGTTTTTGTAACAATTCTTATTCTACCATATCATAATCCGCCACATAGGTCAGATAATCGTCATCCCCATGCTGGATGGTAGTTCCCTGATAATTCTCGCCGTTTACCGTGAGCTTTAACTGGCTGAGCTCAAAGTTTTCTATAAAGGTGTTGCCGATCTCTGTAAGGAACATGGCGTCGGAGACTCCCTCTCCGCTGACCGCCTGATTCAGATCCAAAGTTCCGATGGCCTCCTCACCCTCATTCTGAATTCCGAAGGTCTGAACCATGGTTCCGTCTGTCAGGACGCCGTAATCCATCAGTTTGCTCACCAGCATCTGGGCGTCGATCTCCTCTGACTCCAGGGAATCCATATCCTGCACCAGGCTGTCCCCTGCTCCCTTATGGTAGATGGAGATGATGGCCACAGGCGCCACATTGGGATCCGGAACCTTGTCGGAAGCCCCTCCCGTACTCTGGGGAATCGTGCTCTCCGGCGCCGCCGCAGCTGCAGTTGTCTCCTGTCTCTGTTTTTCAGGGGTAGGCGTACATGCAGCCAGGGAAACCGCCATCAAAGCTGCCATCACGCCAAGTATCCATTTCTTCATAATAAATAAATGCCTCCTTTAATGCTCTTCAAAGCTCTTCACCCAGGAACTCAAGCTTCTCAGTGCCTTAAGCAGAGCCTTAAGCTCTTCCTCTGTCAATTCCTTCACCGCGTTCTTTACCATGTCCTCATGGAACCTCTTATGGCGGTGGTATGCTTTCGTTCCCTTCTCAGAAAGGGAGATATACACCACTCTGCGGTCTGCCCTTCCCCGCTGACGAACCACATATCCCTTCTTCACCAGGCTGTTCATCGCGATGGTCAGAGTTCCCATGGTGACAGACAGCTCTCTGGCTATGGAGGACATATTCTTAGGTTCTCCAATACCGATGGCATCTATGACATGCATATCGTTATTGGTGATATCACCGAATTCCTGGGTAATGATGGAGCGCTCCTCCACCTCATTGATCTCCCGGAATAGGGCCACCATCACTTCGTTCAGCGCTTCGAAAGACTCCACGTTGCTCCCTTCTCTTTCTTATTTAAAAGCTTCCTACTGATTGTACAGTATTTTAATTGTTCGCACAACCCCCAAAATGCTTATAAAATTCTTAACAGACTGTGATTTTTTTGTGTTTTGTCATTTTTTGCTGCCGCCCAGGGCCAAACGGGCAAAGGCGTCTCCCCGCTCCTCAAAGTTTTTGAATATGCCGTAGCTGGCAGCCGCCGGGGACAAAAGACAGCTTCTTCCCGGACGGGTCAGCTGCTTGGCCCGCCGCACTGCGTCCTCCAGGTGTTCTGAAAGTATCAGCCGGGCCCGTCCCTTAAAATTCGGATAGCAGCGGTGGATTTCCTGATAAATCCGTTTTCCCGTGGCCTCCATCAGGATAATGTGGGGAACCGGGCTCTCCGACAGAAACTCGATGAGCTCCCCATAGTCTATCCCCCGGTCCATGCCGCCGATAAGCACGGTATCCACATCCTTTAAGGTGTGCAGGGCCTGGATCGTCGTATCGCAGATTGTGGAAATGGAATCGTCGTAGTATCGGATTCCCTCCCGCTCCCCCAGGTACTGGAGCCGATGGGGCAGGGGGACATAGGTCTTAAGTCCCTCCGCAAAGGCCTCGTCCGTCATTCCCAGAAGGCGGCAGATCCCGTAGGCAATGCCGATGTCAAAATAATTGTGGCTTCCCATCAGGCGGATTTCCGAGCTGGGAATCCTAAAAAGGCTTCCGCCGAAGCGTATAGCCGGCTGGCCGTTCCCGCACTCTACCTGTATGTCCTTAGCGTCCAGCCCCTTTTCCGTACTGCAGCAGGAGGCGCCTTCCTCCATATTCTCCTCCAGAAAGGAGGCCTTAATCAGCCGGGAAGGGCAGCTCCCCTCCGGCGGCAGGCACTGGGTGCTGCAGATAAAAATATCCTCCGGCCTCTGGCTGGAAAAAATGTGGTACTTTGCAGCCACATATTTCTCCATGGTCCCATAATGGTCCAAATGCTCCTCATGGAGGTTCAGCAGAACTCCTATGTGCGGGGACACGGTCATGTACTCCAGCTGATGGCAGGAGAGCTCGAACACAATCCTTGTATCCGGCGTTATGTCCTCTATGTGGTCAAAGGCGGGAATGCCGATATTTCCCACAAGGAGGGCGTCCATGCCGCTCTCCTTTAACAGATGGTACACCAGAGTTGTGACGGTGCTCTTGCCCTTGGTCCCCGTGATGCCGATAATCTGGTCCCTAAAGCAGGAGACAAATACCTCCGTCTGGGATAAAATCTGGCAGCGGTATTCCCCTATGGGACGCTCCAGCACAATCCCCGGACTTTTGAACACCACATCATAGTTATCCAGACATTTTTGATAGTCCGGACCGCTTATCCACAAAGCATCCCCGTCCACAGACTCCTTTGGGGATGCGATATCCGCAATATCTATTTTTTCGCAGATTCCGAGCTTCTTTAACAGCCGGAAGGTGGATTTTCCCTCCCGTCCAAAGCCCAGAATCAATACCTTTTTTCCCTTAACCCAGGGCTCTATCTTCTCAATCAAGGGTATCTCCTATTCCAGGGAGGCGCAGGCCTTCCTTACCAGTTCTTTTAATGGACCGGGAAGCAGATTTTCCTCGTCAAAGTATGTGGAAAACGGGTCTCCGGCCGCCCTGTACGCTTCATACATTCCGCTGTCCTTATAAAAGGCCAGAAGCGCCGGAAGCGCCTTCCCCTCCCGCTCCATCCGGTCAATGGCAAGCACCGCAGCCGTATTTATCTCATCCCGGCTGCCCACGCACTCAAAGGGCTTCTCCTCCTGCATGCCTATGAGCTGCTCCAGGGTTGGCCGGAGGGAGACATCCTCCAGCATATTTCTCCCGAATATGGCCTCCACCTCACGGCTCTCCAAAAAGGGAGAGAGGATCAGATAGACAAACAGGCACTTGGGGCAGCGGCCGCACCAGGAATCCGTCTTGCTGCCTGCGTTGCAGCTTCGAAACACTCTGTGGTACTGCTTCTGCCCGGCAAAATATTTCGCAATCTGGAATTCGCTTAAGGGCCTGAGAAGGCTGAAGTAATAGGCGCTCCCCGGCAGATACCTTTCCCTGTAGCGGTGAAAATCCATCTCGAATTTGAAGCTCTTGGAATACTGGTGGTTCACTGTGCTTCCGGCCACTGTGCTCTCATTGGCGCTGGATTCATTGGACAGGGCGATATAGGAAAGGCCGTACATCCGGGCCGCCAGCAGGCTGGAAAAGGCCGCCAGGGCGGAGAACGGGGTGTGGCCGTTCAGGTAGCCCTGCCGGTTCAGCGCAAGCATATTTGGGTCCAGGGTGCGGCTCACCCTTATGGCCCTCTCCTTAGGCAGGCCCGCAGCCTGAACCGTAGCCAGAGTGGCGCCCCTGGGGTTGATGATGTAGGCCCAGAGAGAAGCCCCTGCTTTTTTGAGAAGCTCAAGGCTCACTGCGGAATCCTTTCCGCCGCCGATGGGGACTAGGACCCGGGTTCCGGGGGCAAAGTCAGGCTGCTTTTGTTCTGTACCTAAATCTGCCGGACTGCCGGCCGCAGCCCCCCTCCCCGCTCCAGTTTTCCCTGAAGCTGCGTCTGGCTCTCCCAGACATTGGATCTCCATAAAATCCGATGGATCCGCCTCACCAATTTCATTTACATAAAAAAATTCTCCCAGGCCATTAAAATACAGGTCCTTCCACCAGAGAATCTGTTCTTCGTCCAGGGCTCCTGCCTCCACAAAAACCTGGGGGGAGCAGGTGATCTTCCAATAGCTCACCAGCTCCACCATGCCCAGGGAGAATACCATTTTTTGAAAAAGCGCATCCTCTCCCCACTTCTGTGTGTCTCCCTCTGCCTTAGGGAACTTCCACACAGGCGCAAAAGAGGACAGGCCCTGAATCTCAAAACGGTAGGTGATCTGCACCTCCCGTTCATTCTCACAAAGCTCATAGCTTCTGTAATAAAAGCGCGGGTATTCCCTGCGCAGCGCTTGATATTTTTCCATAGAAAGGGACTCCATTCCTCATGCAAATGGTGCAACTGCTACAGTCACAGCTCGCTCGGACCCTTATGCCCGAATCAGCCAACACAATTATAGTAGAGAATGGGTTTCTTTGCAATGGGATTTTCCTATGCCATGGCCCCGGCCAGGACTGCGCTTGCCGCCACCCCCGCCGCAGTGGCAAGCAGCGCACCCGGAAGGGTGAAGCGGGTTTTTGTGATTTTCACCGAGCCGAAATACAGGCTCATGCAGTAGAGGACGGTCTCCGTGCTGCTCATCATGATGGAAGCCATAAGCCCCAGCTGGGAGTCCGTACCGTATTCTTTGAATATATCCAGCACCAGGCCTGTGGCGGCGGAGTTGGACACCAGGCGCACCAGGATTACGGGTACAAGCTGGGGAGGAAGACGCAGAAGGGCCGCCGGCATTGCCAGGACTTCTCCAAGAAAATCCAGAAAGCCGGAGGCCCGTATAATTCCAACAGAGACCATGAGGCCCACCAGGGTGGGAAAAATGCCTGCCACGGTCCGCATCCCATCCTTTGCCCCATCGATAAAATCATCCAAAACCGGGCGTCCGGAGAGAACGCCAAAGCCCACAATGTAGAAAATCATCAGCGGAACCATGGCTTCCGAAAGGAAGAGAAGAAATTGCATTGCCCGTCTCCTGAATATCCCTTTTTATCATCTTATTCACAGACAGGGCATTTATGCGCAGCGGGTTTCCTCTGGACCGCCATGCCCTCCGCTCCTCTATGCCCTCTGCGCTCCCCGCAGGGCATCCTTGAGCTCATTCTCCAGCTTTCCAAGCTCTGTCTCCGCCTCCTGGCGCTTCTGCCGGGCCTCCTGCTGAATCTTAATGGTCTCCTGAATCGTCTCGATCAGGCTGGCATTTGTCTTTGCCAATGTCTCCATATCAATCACACTGCGCTCCGATTCCTTCGCTGTCTCGATGGTGTTGGTCTTTAAGAGCTCGGCGTTGCGCATCAAAAGCTCATTGGTGGTATTGGAAATCTCCTGGTTCAGCTTCAGCACCTTCTGCTGCTTTCCAAGGCCCAGGGCAATGACAATCTGGCTCTTCCAGATGGGGATTGTATTCAGCACCGCAGTCTGAATTTTGTCCACAAGGAGCTTGTCGTTGTTCTGTATCAGCCGAATCTGCGGAGCGGTCTGGATGGAGATTGTCCGGCTCAGCTTCAGGTCATGGAGCTTCTTCTCGAACCGGTTTACATTTTCCTCAAAATCCCGGACCAGCTGTACAGCCATGGGATCCGTGGAAGCGGCGGCCTCCGCCTGGAGCCTGGGAATGTCCGTCTCCCTGAGCTCCTTAATCTTCTCGTCCCCGGCCGCGATGTAAAGATTCAGCTCGTGGAAATATTCCAGGTTCTTCTCGTACATGGTGTCAAACATGCCAATGTCCTTCAGCATGGACATCCGGGCCTTCTCCAGCTCCGCCTCTATGCGGTCAATCTGCACCTGCACCTTCTCATAGCGGGTGACCAGCCGGTCCACATTATTTTTCACGCTCTTAAAAAAGGGGATTTTATCAAGAAATCCCTGGCCGCTTCCTGGGTTATCCACCTCCAGATCCTTTACATTTGACAATATCTGGCTTAGGAGCTCTCCCACATAGCCGCTGTCCTTACTGCGGACAGTGGAGAGAATCGACTCGGAGAAATCAGAAATATTTCTCTGGGCCCCTGTGCCGTACTGGATGCAGGCCTGGGAATCCGTTAAATCCAGGCTCTCCTTGATGGCGTCCACCTTTTTTCTCTCCTCAGGCGTTAAGGCGGCGGACATTTCTTCCTGCTTCTTCACCTGTCCCTGACCGGTTACAACCAGCTCTCCATTTCCCTGCTCCTCTTTTTCCCGGCGTTTTCCAGCCAGCTCCTCCAAAGATATGCTTCCCATCGTTCGTTCCTCCTCTCCCTGTCTATCGGAGACTGTCTATGATCTGTTTCATCGTTCCATAATCCGGCATGGGCATTACCCGCGTAATATCCGAGGCAAGGCCCTCCACCTGAAATTCCCCTGCCTCCGTGCCCGCCATATAGACATTTGTGCGGAATCCATGGTTTTTCCAGGCAAGCTCCTGAACCTGAGAATCTAAAAGTCCTTCTATGGCCTTCTCCCCATTTTCCGTCAGGGCAATGTACACATGGGTGGACCAGACGGTAGGCGAAGGATAGACCATAACAATGTCGTCCTTTACCGCCGCAAAGTCGTCCGGATTCTCCACGGAAAACTCCAAGATCTGACTTTCATATCCGGCGATGACCGGCTTTGCGCCCACACCCATCTTCAGAAACTGGCTGAACAGATCGGAGGAGGAGGTTTCCATGTAGCCAAGCCGTGAGAAAATATCTGTCAAATCCGCGAGAATCTGCGGGAGCTGCTCCTCTGTCACGGTTTCGCCCCCGTTTAAGGCATTTGCCAAAAGCCCTGCAAACATATTCCCTGAATTGGATTTTGATGGGTCTGTGGTGTCTATCGATACATTTCCATAGAGCTGGGGCAGTCCTATCTCCTCCCAGGAAATTCCATCCATAATTATCCCCGCCATCTTTTCCATATCCATGTAATAAACGCCGTCCGCCTCCTCAATAAGTCCCTCTTTGATGAAGGCATCCGCCACCATGCGGTGGGTGTAGAGCACAATGGGCGTATTCAGGATAATCTCTGATTTCCTGGGCTCCCCCCATTCCTCCCGGTAATATTCCAGGGCCGTCTGGCTGGAGGGAAAGAGGTAATCCTGTCCCTCCTGATTCAAGGTGACCATGTCCAGGGAACCCGCCTTGGAGTAGTCTAAAATAACTCCGTATTCGTCTTCCAATATCTCCTGTATCTCTGGATCCTCAATAAAGCCTATTTTTTCCCCGCCCAGATAGCCGGTTAAGACAATGGGATCCTTATGCTGAGAGGCGATTCTATAATAAATGCCTGTTCCCGCCGCCATAAGAACCAGCAGAAGGAAGCCCAGCAGCCTGGGATTTAATTTCTTACTCTTCATAGCCCTCCATCTTCATGGTCTGCTTCAGCAGACGGATGTCCGCGTCCATATCCATGAGCTCATTCTGCATTAATTTTTCAAACTGTCCCTCAAAGGCCCGGTTCAGGGTGAAAAGAGCCTGCTTGGTCTGATTCTTTAACCGGGACACATCCTCGGTTCCAAGGCCGGTATTCTGAAGCTCCACGTATTTCTTTAGCAGCTTGGAGGCTGTGTCCTGGTAGTAGTCGATAAAGCGGCGGGCGGACATGATTTTCTCCGGGTTCTTCTCCAGGAAATGAATCATGCTGCCTGCGGTCTCGTGAAGCTTCGCCGACTCCCGCTTGAGCTCCGGATCCTCAATCGCTCCCATGGACTGGCCGATGCTCTCAAAGTCCTCTCTGGCCTCAGACAGCTTCCTCTCCAGCTCTTCGCCTCCGGATAACAGCTCCACATCCACCCCGCCGATCTTCCTCTTGGGCTTTGTGAGCAGGAGAAGCCCCCCATAGAGGAGAATGGACAAAATGCCCGATGCAATAAAGTTCCAGCCCGCGCCCCAGCAGGTCACGGCAAAAAACAGAACCGCCGCTCCCAGGGACAATGCCATGCTTTTCATCTAGTTATATCCTTTCACACTTCGAAATGCGCCAATCAAATCCTCCGTGCCATCAAAGACGCGGCCGTTGGTGTACTGGGCCAGCTCCTCCAGCTGGCTCTCCTCCGCATCCCCGAACATAATGGAGAATACGGGGATATCCATGCCCATCTCCTCATAGGCCGCAGCGAAGTCGTCAAACTCCATCCAGCCGTTGGATCTGCCGTCAGTCATAAGGATGATGGCCGGCGTATACTGGCTCAGGTCATATTCCGATAAAATCTCCAGTCCCCGGACAGCCGCGTTGTAAATATCCGTGCCGCCTCCGGGCTGGGCCTGCCCAATCCAGTCATAGAGCGCCTGCAGGTTCTCCTCCGTGGGGTCATCCACCAGGTATTCCGCATTGATCGCATCCCCAAACAGGATGACGCTGTCAATCTCGTTTTCACTGGCCTGCAGCAGGTATTTGGACGCCTCCTCCTGGACAAAAATGATCCGGGCGGCCTCCACCAGCTGCTCCTGTCCCTCCCCCGCCATACTGCCGGAATAATCCAGGCAATACACTGTGAGGGAGGGCTTTCTGAGCTCTGTCTGGTAGAGGTTCAGCGCTTCCATGAGCACATCCGCCGCAGGCATGGAGATGGGAGACAGAATCCGGTCAATGTCAATTCCCCAATCCGGGTTGAATACTTCCCTGTTTGCCTCACTGACCCCGTTATAGCCGATGCGCCTTCCTGTGGCCTCTATCTGCGTCTGGGCTTCATCCGAGAGAAGATATTCCTGTATCTTCTGAAACTGTTCTTCCTTCTTGGCATTTCCGCTGTCAATGTATCCCAGCGGCGAATCCGCCAGTGTCAGGCCGTCGTAGGGGTAAACCACATACAGAGGCTCCCTCCCCTGGGCTGTCAGCTCCCGGTTAGCGCTGATAATCAGGCATTCATAGTTGACCATGGCATCGTAGTTTCCCTCCAGGAACATATCCTTGAGCCAGTCCGAGCTTCCGGAACTCCTCTCCACCCCGGACAAAAGCTCCCTCAGAGATTCCCGCAGATCTGGATTTTCAAGATCCTCCTGCGTAACAGCCTCCTTCTTATCGAGAAATGCCTGAATAAATCCGATATAGGCGCTGGCCCCTGAGTTGGACTGGGTAGCGCTGGTCATACAGAAGGAGAGCTTCTTCTCCTGAATCGCCTTTAAAATATCCTTTAGGGAGACCTCCCCCTGGGTGAATCCCAGCTCCTGGGCCAGGGATTTTCGGATGCCGAAGACCACCGGGGTGGTGGAAATAGACTCCGCATACTTCACCTTATGCCCTGTGTCCCCCAGAGTGAGCCAGAGGCTGCTGGCCGGCCAGACTGCATCGTAATCCCCGCCTCCCTGCTGAAGAGCCCGCATGATATCCACCGATCCCTGATAGGTCATCTCAATGTCTACCCCCGTCTCTTTCCCGCAGGCCTCAAGGACTGCCTCCAGCTCCTGGTTTTCCGATCCGGACAATATTCGAAAGGGCTCACCGCCTCCTTCTATTCCGCATCCGGTTAAAACAAAAAAAGCCGTCCCAATGACGGCAGCTGCGAGCATGTTTCGGGTCTTTTTCATAAGATGTCCCTCCCTTTTCGCGGATATCTCTTCCCGGCGCAACAATGCCGTTTCCATCTGTCCTGTTACTATGATTATAACATGGGCAGCGAAACAGCATTGTAAAACTCTTCCATATGATTTGTAAGGTTTATGTAAATATCTCCTTTTAGAAAATTATCTGCCTCCTGGCTGCTCTTCCTCGGGGTAGCACAGTCCCCAATCCTTCCGCAGCTGGGTCATAATCTCCATCACATCCCGCGTCCATGCATTCCGCATCAGCCCTATATTTCCATCAAGGACAGCGGTCTCCATGTCCTGCATTTCATACCAGAGCGCCAGCTCCCTCTTTCCCTCAGCTATTTCTCTCCGCTCCTTGGTCTTAACATCTATAATGGATGCCCTCACGGGCCGGGTATAATCCGGAACCTCTATATACGCCTTCTCACAGCTGATTACCGCCGTTCTTGGAAGCTCTGCACGCAGGCTTACCGCCAAGGAAGCTGCCTCCCCCTCTCGGTTCATCAAGAGAATGCTCTCCTGCTCGTCTGCCCCAGTGGGGGCCGGGCGCATCTGGCTGGCAATTTGGTCCGGCTGGCTGCTCATAAAGCTCCTGGCAAAGCTCAGCGCATAGACGCCAAGGTCCAGAAGCGCTCCTCCACCTAAGCTTCGATTGTAAAACCGGTTGGACATATCATAGTCCTTGGGCGCGCCGAAGCTGGCCGTAATCATATGTACCCGGCCAAGCTCTCCCTGCTCCGCCATCTCCCAAAGCCTTTTATAGAGAGGCATGTGCCAGATGGTCATGGCTTCCGCCAGGACCAGCCCCTTCCTCTGCGCCAGCGCCTCTGCCTGGGCAAGCTCCCGGCTGTTCAGCGTGATGGCTTTTTCCGACAGCACATGCTTTCCGCTCTCCAGTGCCTTCATAATATACGGAAAATGCGAGTTGTGGGGGGTGGAAATGTACACCACATCCACCTGCGGGTCAGAGAAAATATCCTCGCAGGAATCATAGACCTTCTCCACGCCAAACGCCTCAGCATATGCCTCCGCCCTGCTCCGGGTCCGATTGGCCGCCCCGTAAAGCCTCTTGCCCCCAGCCGCCGCTGCCTGTGCCATGGTACGGGCAATGCCTCCCGTGCCTAATACTGCCCATTTTAATTCATTTCTTTTTTCCATAGCTCTTCTCTCCTGCCCGCCGTCTGAACCGTTACTATCGATTTTTCAAATGCACATCCAGCTGATTGTAGGGAATTTCAATTCCCGCCTTATCGAACTCTTCTTTAATGCTCTCAATAATGCCCCACCGCACGCTCCAGTAATCCTCCGTCTTTGTCCATCCCCGGCCTCCGATGATAACCGCGCTTTCCGCCAGCTGTCCCACATAGACAGTGATTCCGTCCTCCTTTATCACCCGGGGCTCTGATTCATAGATGCCGTAGAGAATCTCCTTTGCCTTCTTCATATCTGAGGTGTAGCCAATTCCCACCTCGATGTCCAGCCGTCTTTTTTCCTGAGCGGTGACATTAACCACCGCGCCGTTGGAGAGCATGCCGTTTGGTATGGTAATCTTTTTGTTATCCATAGCGGCCAGGGTTGTGTACACCAGACCGATGTTCAGCACCGTTCCCTCCAAATCCTCAAACACAATATAATCATTCACCGTAAAAGGGCGCAGGAGGAGAATCAGAATGCCCCCGGCCACATTGGCCAGGCTGTCCTTCAAGGACAGGCCGATAGCAAGCCCTGCAGAGCCAAGAAGGGCGACAATCGATGCAGAGGGAATGCCGAAGTTGTCCGCCGCAATAAAGACTGCGATGGCATAGATGCACACCTCCGCCGCCGATGTGAGAAATTTGCTGACCCCAAGGTCCAAATCCATGCGCCGAAAGGTCTTTATAAGAAAATTGCGGACTCCTCTGGCAATTCGGCTTCCGATAAAAATGATAAGAGCCGCTATAGCCAGACGAATTCCCAGGGCAATCAGCCCCGGCATCCAGCTCTGAAGCGTTTCCTTTACTGCCTCCGGAGTGAAGCGGTAAAGGCTCTCCTTTACCTGCTCCGCTGTAGGAAGGACGTCCTGGCCTATGGTCGGAAGAATGTCCTGATCTGCGCCGGAACTGCTGGCAGGCAGCAAGTCTGCGGTTCTCCGTATGACGGCTGTTTCTAGTTTGTAAATTGTATTCAAACGTTTTCTCCTTTACCTGATAGGTATTTTAGATTATGAAAAATATTGGTATAATTCGGGATACGACTCTTTGTTATCCCGAATCAGCCATCTCTTAAATGCCGCAAAGGGAGAGGCATCTCCCAGCTCCCGCTTTAAAAGGCATTTTAAATCCTCCTTTTCTTCATCTTCCGCTTCTTTATAATCGCGGACATATCGCTTAAATTCTGCAATTTCTTTTCTCAGCTGCTTGCGCAAAATCGCCGCCTCTATCTTTTTTTGGGGAGTTGTTCCATAATATACCTCACGGAGAAGCTGTCCTGTATTTAGGGTTGCCTCCCTGTCATCCAACGGCTCAAATAACAGCTCTTCATCCGTTCCAAAATATCCTTTCTTTCGGAATGCAATCGCCGCCTCTATATCTTCTTTTGTACAATCCAAAATCGGTTCAAATCTGTCTAATTTTGTATTATTGCAATGCGCACATGCCCAAAATAAATTCTGCCAATCATATTTTAAATTCAAATTTCCCCGATGAGCCGCAAGATGTTCAATTTGATACGATGTAGCTTCCTTATTCTCACAAATATAGCACTTACCATGAAACATCTCTCTTAATGCGGCGTTTACCTCTGGCGTATTATATCCGCTATCTGTTTTCCGTACTTTTTCCAGGGCTTCTATGGCCTTCTGCGCTTTATCCGTCCGTTTTCTTTCTACCCTTATCATTATAATTTTCCTCTATATCCTCAAACGTATCTCTCGCCTCCCAAGATAAGCTTTGAGGAATGCCTTTTAACTCACTTCTCAGCCTTGCTCTCTCTGCCTTTTCCGCTTCCGTTGCATCTGATTTCTTTGCCAAATATTCATATCGCCGTACCCTCTCTTTCAGCACGTCCGCATAGGCATCCGCTTCAAAATACCCTTCTGCAAGTCCATCCGAAGAATAGAGAGAAAGATTTTCCAGTTCGACACAGCGCTCCAGGTCATACGCCTTTGCATTTGAAATCGAATTTAATATATATGGCGAATGCGTTGTAACAATGAATTGGATTCTCGGGAAAAATTCTGTTAAAAACGGCAGGATTTTCTTCTGCAGTTCAATGTGAAGATGGGTTTCCAGCTCATCAATCAATACAATTCCCTCTATATCATACGCACTTAAGCTTCCCTTCAAAAGCCAGTTCTTATCCATCCGCAGTATCAAGTCCGATACCATATAAATAACGGAAGAATATCCATCGGAAAGGACATTAAAGCCGAATGGCTCTCGCCCCTCCTCATGAATTTTAAAATCATACTCCTTATAGTCATACTCCAGAAACAGGGAATCATCGCCTAAAAGAATTTTCAATGCCCCCTCAAACCGCTCAAACCATTTCTGAATTTTTTCAGCGGTCTCCATATCCCCTTCATTTTTCGCATATGCCTGCTGGGTTTTTAAATGCACCATGTATTTTAACAGAAGATTCCCTGGTTCGTCTTCCATTTTATAGGAATTATTCAGGCGCATATCCTCTACTCCATGGGCGCGGATAATCTGCGCTCTCCTGGAAGCCGGGAAAAAGGCTGTAATAAAGTTTCCTTCTTCATACAGCGCATCCAGCTCTCCGGCATCTGTATTAAATGTAATTTTTACTCCATCCTGATACTTCGCGATAAGCTTTAAATTTGTTTCAGACTCTTTTTTTATTCGCTGACTCTCCGCCTCTGTTTCTGCCTGCTCTAATTTTTCTTCAACCTTTTTAAGCCGTGGTATATAAAGAGATACCAGTGCCTTTAATTGCTTATCATTAATTGCCCTCAAATACTTTTGAACCGCCAAAAGCAGAGAAGTCTTTCCGGAACCATTTTTTCCGGTAATCATCAAATGCTGCCTTTTTTCTTGATTTAAAGATATCGTAATGTCTGACAAATGGCGAAGCTTGTCAATTTGAATCTCCGTAATATAATGTTCCATCCGTCTCTCTCCTTCCGGGGTTCCTTTATCCTTTATTATATGGGAGCTTTCTTTTCATTTCAACCTAAATATAAAAGCTAGCCCTTTAAATGTACCCGTTCAGACAGCGGGCATCTTCATTCTCTTTTACACCTCTCCATCCCCTTACAGAACACCACTGCCACCGCCGTGCTGATAATCGTGGCAGCAGCAGCCGGCCCTACAATGGCCTCCGGGTTCACGCTGCCGTACTGACTGCGGTAGGCAATCATATTCATGGGAATCAGCTGCAGGGAGGAGACATTGAGAATCAAAAATGTACACATCTCCCGGCTGGCCCGGCCTTCCGCTTCATTCACCTTTCTATCCTGCTTCTCCTGCAGCTTCTTTAACTCCTTCATAGCCCGAAGCCCTGCCGGAGCCGCCGCCCACCCAAGTCCCAGCACATTGGCGATAATATTCACCGCAATATTCTTCGCCGCCGCCCCGTCCTTGTCAAGTCCCGGAAACATAAACGTCAAAAAGGGACCAAGCCCCCGGGTCAGCTGGTCCACCAGCCCAGCCCGGCCTCCAATCTCCAGAATGCCGGTCCACAGGGCCATCACTCCCAGCATGGTAACGCACAGCGACACCGCCTCCCCTGCCGCGGCAAGTGCCCCCTGGGTCACCTCCGCCATCTGTCCGTGAACTGCTCCCCACAAAATTCCCACAAGCATCATGCCTGACCAGAGATAATTCAGCATCCCTTTTTCCTCCCCTTCTGTCAGCCGTCTCTTTATAATAATTCAGACAGCAGATATCTCTACCAATTTATGCTCGGACGCCTTCCGTCATTCATAACCGGTTTTTTTCTAAACCTACAATTTTACGTTTATTAAAAAAACATGATGGATTTCTGCATCAGCATTCCCTGTTTCTGGCTGGTAGGTTTTGGTCTCATGTTCGGCGGAGCAGGCGCTTTCATTGGGGGACCGTATACGATTCAGCGTGCGGCAGCTTCCCCCACCCTTGACAACACCTAGGGCCCCCGGTGTATAATATACTACAAGCGGCTCAGTCCAGGCAGACGCAGCTTTCCGTTGCCTGCTCCTTCTGGGCCGTAAAAAAATTTCATATAGAAAGGACGTTTTATTATGTTGCAGCTGAAGAAGCTGTCGCGCTCACTGACTCAGGAGATAAAGGAGGTATGCCAGGCAAAACTTCTTGGTTCCATTCTTCTGGGAACGGCCATTACCACCTTCGGTCTCTACAATGTACACCAGCAGGCAGACATCACTGAAGGAGGTATCCTGGGAGGCATTCTATTGCTGAACCACTGGCTGGGCGTGTCATCTTCCCTACTGTCACCACTGTTGGACGGCTTAAGTTATCTCTTCGGTTTCCGTTATCTGGGGAAGAAATTCCTTAAGACATCCATCATCGCCACCCTCTGCATGTCCGGATTTTTCCGGCTGTGGGAGATGTTCCCCCCTGTTCTGCCGAGTCTTGCGGATTATCCCCTGCTCGCTGCGGTTGTGGGCGGATGCTTCATCGGAATCGGATGCGGGCTGGTGGTTCGTCAGGGCGCTTCCAGCGCTGGGGACGATGCTCTTGCCATGGTAGTCTCAAAGATTTCCGGATGGCAGCTTTCAAGGTCTTACCTGTTTACGGACGTTACGGTTTTGGTTCTGTCACTGAGCTATATACCAGTTACCAAAATCGTGTACTCACTCATTACCGTAACCATCTCCTCTTTTTTAATCGGCTTTGTCCAGAATGCGGGAGTAAGCAGAACGGTTCCAAAGGGAGATGTTTCCGTATAAACACGACAAAGGACGGGCTTCGGGCCCGTCTTTTCTATTTTATCCACAAATCTGACAGATGCTAAAAAAGTACGGCGAATCCGGATTTTTCTCCGCCTCGCCGTACCTAAAATCAATCATCCGCTCTGCCGCGCCCCTTACCGGACGCCAAACTTGGTTCCTCTGCGGATGGTGCCGTCGCTGTTCCACTCTGTATACACATAGGGGCCGCCGTCTGTGGTTCCGTTCTCCGTAAAGGTGTGCATCTCGTCTCCTATGATCCGATCCCCGGTCTGGAGCTTGCAGCTGTTGCTGTCCATGTAATATACATTTCCATTGATCTTGAGAAGTCCCGCCTGAAGCTCCCCGGAGTCCGCTGCAAAGTACCAAGTGCCGTCCTTCTGGATCCAGCCAGTGCGCATCAGCTGATCATTTCCAAAATAGAACCAGTGATCCCTGTACCGAACCCAGTTGTTGGTGCAGTAAGTGCCGTCGCCCCACTGGTACTTCATACCCTGAGACGTGCTCACAAATCCTGCTGCCATAGATGTCATAGCGCTCCCCACTGTCAAGGCCAGCGCAAGCGCCGCTACTGCAAAATGTTTTCTCATAAGTAAAAACCTCCTTACAAAGCTCTTTTTTGATTGACCTTAGTCTATACCCTGGAGCAGCTCCAAGGTCAATGCATGTAAGAGGATTGTAAGGAGATTGTCGGTTTGCTTTAAAAATCGGTGGATATTGTGGATAAGTTGGTGGATAACTATGTTAATATCCTGGGGACAAGCCTGTTATCCACCAAGTATAGTGTTTGGACGCTTAGAAAACCACAAGTTATATAGCCTGTTATCCACCACAAGGGTCTGGTTTTACATGCCCTCGCCCGGCTTTACGCCATCCGGAATGGGAGAGCGGTAAACGCCGCCGGTTTCTTCCAGAAGCTCTTTTTTCGCCTGCTCTGCCAGCTCCGGTTTCTCGTAAACCATAGTGCAGGCATAGGCAATAGCCCGGGCAATGGCCTGGCTTGCCTTATCGCCAATGGAGGTTCCCACCTGGGCCGCAAACTGCCATGTATGGGCCCCGGTTCCCGGCACCATATCCGCGACCACATACTGGGCGGTAGGCGTAATGTAGCTCACATCCCCCACATCCGTGGATCCGGTCATAAGCATTTCCCGGACCTTATCGCTGTAGGGAATGATTGCCGTATTTAATGGACGGGAGGCGAACTCTTCCTCGCTGATCCCATTTACCTTTGCGCCCTGAGCAATCACCTTTCTGCGGGTTTCCTCCGGCATAGCCGCAAGGAACTTGCGCGCAATGGCAAATTCTTCCTCCCCGAAATCAGGTCCGCCCTGAGCGATAAATGCGTCGGAAAGCAGCCCGCAGGCCGTGGGGTTGGGGATATAGTCGCTGAGTCCGCCCAGCACGCGGATATCCACCTCCGTCTCAGTCATCAGCGCCGCTCCCTGGGCGATCTTTTTGATTCTTCCGAGTATCTCGTCACAGTCTGTAAGATGGGGGGCGCGCACAAAGTACAGAAGAGACGCATGTCCCTGGACAATATTGGGAGCGTCCCCTCCGCAGTCCAGATATGCGTAGTGAATCCTTGCAGAGGATATCACATGCTCCCGCAGATAATTCACGCCCACATTCATCAGCTCGCAGGCATCCAGCGCGCTCCGCCCCAGCTCAGGAGCTCCTCCTGCGTGGGATGTCCTTCCGGTAAAGTCAAACCGCACCTTATAGTAGGCCACGCTTCTCGGCCAGCAGCTGTTGTCCTCCATGGGATGCCAGGTAAAGCACATATCCAGATCGTCAAAGCAATGCTCCTTCGCCATGAACGCCTTCCCGAATCCGGTTTCCTCAGCCGGACAGCCAAAAAGCTTCACCGTTCCCTGCATTCCCGTCTTTTTTAAATACTCTTTTGTGAGAATCGCCGCTCCCACAGCTCCTGCGCCCAGTGCGCTGTGTCCGCAGCCGTGTCCGTAATTCTTTCCTTCAATGGGGCATCTCTCCGCTACGCCGGCCTCCTGGCTCAAATTGGGGAGCGCGTCATACTCCGCCAGAATTCCTATCACCGGCTTCCCGCTTCCATATACGCCGATAAATGCCGTCTCGATTCCCGCAACGTTCTTTTCCACCTGGAAGCCCTCTGACGCAAGAACCTCCATAATCTTGGCCGCACTTTTGAATTCCTTGTAGCCGTACTCCGCGTAACCCCACACCGAGCGATTGATGTCCGCAATGACACTCTTCTTTTCGTCCGCAAGACTGTGAATCAGTTCCCGATTGTCCATATACATTTCCTCCTATGCTTTTATATTTAAACGGCGTCCGTTTATTTCCCCAAAAGATCCTGCATTACCTCCTCCACGCTCTCCATCTTTTCCGCCCTGTAGGCATTGCTCCCGCAAAAGAGAAGGGCGTGATCCACATCGCCTCTGGCCGCGTTCACCAGCGCCATGGTGATGCAGTAGGGAATGGTCCGTATATCGCAGTGCTCCAGGCACTGGAAGCAGGACGTAATCGCAGGACGGTCCCCCTTCTTAATCCGCTCCAGGAAGGGATTTAAAATCGCCCTTCCCGGCATCCCCACCGGGCTCTGGGTGATGACAATATCCTGGACCTTTGCCTTGATATAGGCATCCTTATACGCCTGATCCGCGTCGCACTCCCAGGTAGTTACAAACCGGGTGGCTGCCTGAACTCCCTCTGCCCCCAGCGCAAACTGATGCTCCACGTCCTCATGGGTATAGATGCCTCCGGCCGTCACCACAGGAATATGCTTGTTATACTTTTCCTCATACCCCTGGATCACCTTTATGACAGCCTTAACCTCCTGTTCATAGGCGTCCTGGCGGTAGGTATCCGGCACATTCTCTGTGTCAGCTCCATACTCCTTTAGCTGCTCTGGGGTAAATCCCAGATGTCCTCCGGCCAGGGGGCCTTCCACCACCACAAAATCCGGAGCCTGGTGATACTTTCTGTCCCACAGCCTGCAGATCACGGAGGCTGATTTTGCGGATGAGACAATAGGCGCCAGCTTCACCCGCCGGGAGGGAATCGGAAGGGATTCCTCCTCCATCTCCCTGTAGGCCTGGGCCGCGTACTCCGGAAGCGACACAGGAAGCCCCGCACCGGAGATAATGCAGTCCGCACCCGCCTTGATGGCCTCCCGCACCCACACGTCGTAGTGCTTGGTGGCCACCATGATGTTAAATCCAATTGCGCCCTCAGGAGCAGCCTCCCTGGCCAGCTTCATTTCCCGGTGGATGGCCCGCACATTGGCCTCCACAAAATTGGTGGTAAAGTCCGGTTCCTGAAAGCCAATCTGGGCGGAGGAGATAATTCCCATGCCGCCGGCCTTTGCCACAGCGCCGGCCAGGCGGTGAAGGCTTATCCCAACTCCCATTCCCCCCTGTATAATAGGCTTTTCTACAATCAAATCCCCAATAACTAATGGCTTCATTTCCATCATCACATTCTCCTGAACCTGTCGTATCTCTGCTCCGCCAGAGCATCGCCGGACATGGGCAGATACGTTTCAAAGAACTCGACTATCGCTTTATCCATATATTCCACAAGGCGGTACAGGTTATCCAGGGTCGCCGGCTCCTCCTCGGGTACGATCCTCTCAATGATATCCAGATCCTTCAGATCCGCCGCTGTGATCTTCATCACCTTGGCCGCCTCCGGTGCCTTCTTGCTGTCCTTGTAGAGAATCGAGGCAAAGCCCTCCGGAGACAGGATCGAGTAGGTGGAGTTCTCCAGCATCCAGACCTCATTGGCCACTGCTATGGCAAGAGCGCCGCCGCTGCCCGCCTCCCCGATTACAATGGAGAGCACCGGCACCTTCAGATCGGACATCGCAAAGAGGTTTCTGGCAATGGCCTCGCCCTGCCCCCTCTCCTCCGCGTCCATGCCGCAGTACGCTCCCGGCGTGTCCACAAAGCAGACAATGGGACGTCCGAAGGTCTCCGCCTGCTTCATAAGGCGCAGGGCCTTGCGGTACCCGTCCGGGGATGGCATACCAAAGTTTCTCTTTATATTGTCCTTGGTATTTCTTCCCTTCTGCTGTCCGATCACGGTCACGGGCATGCCGTGGAACATGGCAATGCCGCCCACAATGGCCCCGTCATCCTTAAAATACCGGTCCCCGTGGAACTCGATGAACTCATCAAAAAGCCCGTCAATATAATCCATCGCCACCGGCCGGTCCGTCCGCCGGGAGAGAAGAACCGTGTCCCAGGCCGTCTTTGCCTCCGTCTCCTCGGAAGCTGCAGCGCCAGCCTTCCCGGAATCCTCTCTGTCTCCCCGTCTGCGGCGTTTTTTGCGGGAATCCCCCTCCGCCTTTTCTGTCCGGGAGAAGCGGCTGAAAAATCTTCCCTCCGCCTTCTCCCTGCGGGGAGCATCGGAGCCTGCTTCACGGGCTGCCTCCTCTGCGGCCTCCGGATTCTCCATGCCTGCAGCTGCTCCCTCCTGGGTCTCCCCCGCAGGGCTCTCCTCTGCCTCCATCCCATGGCTCTGATGCATACGCAGAATCTGTCCGATCACCCGCTTCTGATCCTTGCGCTCCACAATCTTGTCCACAAAGCCGTGCTCCAAGAGAAACTCCGCCCTCTGGAACCCTTCCGGAAGCTTCTGCCCGATGGTCTGCTCGATTACCCGGGGACCCGCAAACCCAATAAGGGCATGGGGCTCCGCCAGGATAATATCTCCCAGCATGGCAAAGCTGGCCGTGACGCCTCCGGTGGTGGGATCCGTCAGCACGCTGATAAAGAGCTGGCCTGCCTCGTGGTGCCGCTTTAAGGCCGCGGAGGTCTTGGCCATCTGCATGAGGGATACAATGCCCTCCTGCATGCGGGCTCCGCCGGAGCACGCGAAAATAATGACCGGCAGCTTCTCCCTTGTGGCTCTCTCCACTGCCCCGGCGATCTTTTCTCCCACCACATGTCCCATGCTGCTCATGATGAACCGGGCGTCGCACACGCCAACCACCGCGGGATTTCCCTCAATGGATCCCTTTCCGATGACAACCGCCTCGTTGAGCCGCGTCTTTTCCCTGGCCGCCTGGACCTTTTTCTCATAATTGGGGAAATGTAAGGGGTTGGAAAAGGGCATTTCTTTATCCCACTCCTCAAAGGTTCCCGCATCCACCAGCATTTCAATCCGCCGGTAGGCGTGTACCCGGAAATAGCCTCCGCACTTGGGGCAGACATAATAATTATTTACCACGTCCTCCACATAGATGGGCTGGCCGCATTTATTGCACTTGCGCCACATGCCCTGGGGAACGGACGGCTCCTCCCCTCCCCTTGGCTGCGGCCGGTACTTCGTATCGATGGTTGTGTACGTCTTCTTAAACATATTACGGAGCATGCGTCAATTCCTTCCTTCCATCACTTCACATAATCGGGAAAATACTTCTCAATGAATCCTGTGTCCGTATCCCCCTTCCGGAAGGCCTCATTCTCCAGGATCTCATACTGAAAGTCCACATTCGTCTCGATTCCCTCAATGATCAGTTCCCCTAAAGCGCTGCGCATCTTGGCAATGGCCGATGCCCTGTCCTTGTCATATACAATCAGCTTCATCAGCATGGAGTCATAATTCGCCGGAACCTTGTAATCCCCATAGATGTGGGTGTCCACCCGGACCCCGTTGCCGCCGGGAATATGCACAGAGGCGATCCGTCCCGGACACGGCATAAAGTTCTTTGCCGGATTCTCCGCGTTGATGCGGCACTCAATGGCATGGCCCTGAATCCTTACATCCTCCTGGGACACGCTTAAGGGCTCCCCTGCGGCAATCCGGATCTGCTCCTTGATCAGGTCCATCCCCGTGACCATCTCGGTCACAGGATGCTCCACCTGGATCCGGGTATTCATCTCCATAAAATAGAAATTCTTGTGCTTGTCCAGAAGAAACTCAATGGTTCCCGCGTTCTCATATCCAACAGCCTTGGCCGCCTTCACAGCGGTCTCGCCCATCCTCTTTCGAAGCTCCGGGGAAATCACATCGCAGGGTGCTTCCTCCAGAACCTTCTGGTGGCGCCTCTGGATGGAGCAGTCCCTCTCGCCCAGGTGGATCACATTCCCGTGCTTGTCCGCCATGATCTGGAACTCCACGTGCCGGGGCCTCTCGATGTATTTCTCAATATACATGGTGTCATCGGAAAATCCCTTGACCGACTCCAGCTGGGCCGCCTGGAAAAGCTCGGTAAAATCCTCCTCGCTCCAGGAGACGCGCATTCCCTTTCCGCCGCCCCCTGAGGAGGCCTTGATCATAACCGGAAATCCGATCTCCTTTGCCATGGCCAGTCCGTCCTGCGCTGTGTGCACCGGCTCCTTGCTGCCGGGCACCACGGGAACCCCTGCCTCCATCATGGTCTTTCTGGCCTCGGACTTATTTCCCATCTTGTTGATAATATCCGCAGACGGCCCGATAAAGGTGATATTGCACTCTGCGCAGAGCTTGGCGAACCGGGCATTCTCCGAAAGAAAGCCAAAGCCGGGATGGATGGCGTCCGCCTTTGTGGCCACCGTGGCCGCCAGAATCTGCTCCATATTCAGGTAGCTCTGGCTTGATGGCGCAGGGCCGATGCAGATGGCCTCGTCCGCCAGCATGGTGTGAAGGCAGTCCCTGTCCGCCTCTGAATACACCGCCACCGTACGGATGCCCATCTCCCTGCAGGCCCGTATAATCCGAACGGCAATCTCGCCCCGATTGGCGATTAATATCTTGTTAAACATGGCTTACCCCCTCAAACTCATCCGATCATAAACGTCAGCTCCGCGCTGGCCGCTACCTTTCCGTCCACCGTAGCCACGGCTTTTCCGACGCCGACCGGGCCCTTCTGCTTGATAATCTCGCACTCCAGGCGCAGCTTGTCGCCGGGGCGGACCATGTGCTTAAACTTACAGTTGTTGATTCCTCCAAAATACCCGGTCTTCCCCTTGTAGGCGTCCAGGCTGAGCATAGCCACGGATCCCACCTGGGCAAGGGCCTCGATGATCAGCACGCCGGGCATCACCGGATTCTCCGGAAAATGTCCCCTGAAATAGGGCTCGTTGAAGGTGACGCACTTATATCCCACGGCGCGCACGCCGGGCTCCAGCTCCTCAATATAGTCTACCAGGAGAAATGGATGCCTGTGGGGCAGTATTTCCTGAATCTCTTTGTTACCCATTAACACGTCAATCGCTCTCCTCTCTGCAAGATGGACCTGTCTCAGCGGATGCGGAACAATGGCTGGCCGTACTCCACCACGTCCTCATTCTTCACAAGGACAGCCTCAACCACGCCGTCATACTCGCTCTCGATCTCATTCATCAGCTTCATAGCCTCGATAATGCCCAGCACCTGGCCCTTTTTCACGGTATCTCCTACCTTCACAAAGGGCTCCGCGTCCGGGGAGGCCGCCGCATAAAAGGTTCCCACCAAGGGAGAGGTCACCACATTGCCGGCCGCAGCGTCCCCATTCTCAGAAGCCGCTTCCTCGCCGCCTGCCGGGGCTGGGGCGGGCGCCTGGGCTGCCGCAGGAACCGGAACTGCTCCCGCCATCCCGGCAGCCGCACTCACCATCTGGGCCGTAACCGCCGGATCCACGGCCGGGGCCGCTACCGTCACAATTTTGGACTTTTCCTTTTCTCTCTTTAAGCAGATCTTCGTGTCCCCCTCTATCAGCTCAAAGCTGGTGAGAGTGGAGTCGGAAACCGCCTGAATCAGTGTCATGATCTCATCTATCTTCATCCTGCTCCTCCTTATTCCGCAAACTTCTTGACAATCAGGCTGGCATTGTGCCCGCCGAAGCCGAGAGAATTGCTGATGGCGTAGTTCACATCCATGGAAACGCCCTCGCCCTTGGTGTAATCCAGATCACAGCCCTCGCCCTCTGTCTCAAGTCCGGCCGTGGCATGTACATAGCCGTCCTCAATGGACTTCACGCAGGTGATAAATTCCACGCCGCCGGCTGCTCCCAGAAGATGCCCAATCATGGACTTGGTAGAGTTGATCTTCACCTTATGCGCATGATCTCCCAGCGCCAGCTTGATGGCCTTTGTCTCAAAGAGATCGTTGTGGTGGGTGCTGGTTCCGTGGGCATTCACATAGTCAATGGCCTCCGGGCCGATGCCCGCGTCCTTCATGGCAAATTCCATGGCCTTTGCCGCGCCGCTTCCGTCCTCCGCCGGGGAGGTGATGTGGTAGGCGTCGCAGGTAGCGCCATAGCCCACTACCTCTGCCAGTATCTGTGCTCCTCTGGCCTTTGCGTGCTCCAAGGACTCCAGAACTACCACGCCGGCTCCCTCGCCCATGATAAAGCCGTTCCTGTCCTTGTCAAAGGGGATGGAAGCCCGCAGGGGATCATCCGTGGTGTTGAGCGCGGTCAGCGCGGTGAACCCGGCAATTCCGATGGGGGTGATGCTGGCCTCCGTTCCTCCCGCCAGCATCACATCCGCCTCACCGTACTGGATGGAGCGGAAGGCCTCGCCGATGGAGTGGGTTCCCGTGGCGCAGGCCGTCACCACATTGATGCACTTGCCCTTTAAGCCAAACTGGATGGCCACATTTCCCGCAGCCATATTGCAGATCATTAAGGGAACCAGCAGGGGATTTACACGGCTGGGGCCCTTTTCATTTAATTTCTTCACGTCCCGCTCCATGGCCTGGAGAGAGCCGATGCCGGATCCGATGCTCACGCCAACCCGGTACGGGTCCTCATTTTCCATGACAAGGCCGGACTGCTCCAGAGCTTCCTTGGAAGCCGCAACCGCGAACTGGGAGAAGGCCTCCATGCGGCGGGCCGCCTTGGGATCCATATACTGCTTGGGATCAAAATCCTTTACCTGAGCCGCAAGCTTGCACTTAAAATCCGTTGTATCAAAATACGTGATGGGGCCGATGCCCACTGTCTTTTCCTTCACCGCCTGCCAAAAGCTGTCCACACTGCTGCCAATGGGAGTAATCGCGCCCATACCTGTTACTACTACTCTTGTTTTCATATATACACGCTCCTTGAAATTGTCCGTTACATGGCCATTCCGCCGTCAACGCTGAGCACCTGCCCCGTAATATAGCGGGCTTCGTCCGACGCCAGAAATGCGGCCGCGTTCGCCACATCCTCCGGCTCTCCAAAGGTCCTCATGGGAATTGTCGCAATAATCGCCTCTTTTATATTGTCCTTAAGCACATCCGTCATATCCGTCCGGATAAATCCCGGGGCTATGGCGTTCACTGTGATGCCCCGGCTGGCCATCTCCCTGGCCATGCACTTGGTAAGTCCGATGACGCCGGCCTTGGCTGCACAGTAATTTGCCTGCCCCGCATTTCCAAGAACTCCGGAAACAGAGGAAATATTGATAATCCTTCCGGATTTCTGCTTGATCATCTGCCGGGAGATGTGCTTGATACAGTTAAATACGCCCTTTAAATTGGTCTGTATTACCGCGTCAAAATCCTCCTCGGACATCTTCATGATCAGGTTGTCCCTGGTAATTCCCGCGTTGTTCACCAAAATATCCAGCCTTCCATAGCGGGAGACAATATCCTCCATCATCGCCTTGCAGGCAGCAAAGTCGGAAACATTGCACTGAACTGCCTCTGCTTTGCCTCCGGCCTTCTCGATCTCCTCCACTACCTCCTCTGCCTTTGCGGCAGAGCCATTATAATTCACGATTACGGAAGCGCCCTTCGCTCCCAGGGTGAGGGCAATCTGGCGGCCAATCCCCCGGCTTGCGCCTGTAACCAGTGCAATCTTTCCTTCCAGCATAATACGTCTCCTTCCTGTCCCTTACTGACCAAGGGCCTCCACTGCTTTATCGATATCTTCCCACTTTTCTACATTCAGGGTCTTTACGCCCTTGTTAATCTTGCGCATAAATCCTGCCAGGGTCTTACCCGGACCAATCTCGATAAATGTGTCCACCCCGTCAGCAATCATAGCCTCCACGCTCTGCTGCCACCGCACCGAGGAGGACACCTGCTTTACCAGGAGCTCCTTCACCGGCTCAGCCGAGGTCACATACTGGGCTGTCACATTGGCCACATAGGGAATGGCCGGCTCATGGATCTTTACATGCTCCAGAACCTCTCCCAGCTTTTCCCCTGCGCCCGTAAGCATACCGGAATGGAAGGGACCGCTCACATTCAGCATAATGGCTCTCTTGGCCCCTGCGGCCTTTAACTTCTCGCAGGCTTCCTCCACAGCCTCCTTCTTTCCGGAAATAACAATCTGTCCCGGACAGTTGTAGTTGGCAATCCACACGCCCTCCATGGGATCGGTCACCGCCTCAATGGCTGCGGCGTCAAGGGCCAGAATCGCCGCCATGGCGCCCTGACCCACAGGAACCGCCTCCTGCATAAAAATTCCTCTCTGGCGCACCGTGGCGATGGCATCCTCCTCAGACATCACCCCTGCAGCCGCCAGGGCACAGTACTCCCCAAGGCTTAAGCCCGCAGCCACATCCGGCTTTACGCCCCGCTCCATGAGGACCTTCATCATAGCGATGCTGGTAGTGACCATGGCCGCCTGGGTGTACTCCGTGATATCCAGCCGGTCATTCTTCTCAAAGCAGAGCTCCGGCATGGAAAATCCCATGAGCTCCGTAGCCTTGTCAAATACCTGCCGGGCCGTCTGGCTGTTCTCATAAAAATCCTGGCCCATGCCGCAGACCTGTGCGCCCTGGCCCGGGAAAATAAACGCAATCCTGCTCATATTCTTCTCCTACTTTCTGTCAAGAAGCTTTTCCGCCTGCTCCATGATCTCGTCGATCATCTCCTTGCAGGTCTGCTCCTTATCAATCATGCCCGCAATCTGGCCGGCCATAACCGTGCCGTGCATCACGTCGCCCTCCTGAACCGCTTTGCGCAGGGTTCCCAGGGTCAGGTACTCCAGCTCCTCAAAGGACTTGCCCTCGTTCTCCAGCTTGATATACTCCCTGGTCATCTGGTTGCGCAGGCAGCGCACCGGATGTCCATGGCTGCGGCCCGTCACCGTAGAGTCAATATCCTTAGCCTTGATGATCCGCTGCTTGTAATTCTCATGTACAATGGACTCCTTGGCCACCACGAAGCGGGTTCCCATCTGAACCGCCTCTGCTCCCAGCATAAAAGCAGCTGCCAGGCCTCTGCCGTCGCCGATGCCGCCTGCCGCGATCACGGGGATGGACACTGCGTCCACCACCTGGGGCACCAGGGTCATGGTGGTCTGGTCGCCGATATGGCCGCCGGACTCCATTCCCTCAGCCACAACCGCATCCGCCCCGTACTTCTCCATGCGGCGGGCAAGAGCCACGGAAGCCACCACAGGGATCACCTTGATTCCCGCAGCCTTCCACATATCCATGTACTTCTCTGGATTTCCGGCTCCAGTGGTAACAACCTTGATGCTTTCCTCCACCACTACCTTCGCCACATCATCCGCGTGAGGGCTAAGGAGCATTACATTTACGCCAAAGGGCTTCTTTGTCAGCTCCCTGGCCTTGCGGATCTCATCCCGCACTACCTCACCGGGCGCGTTGGCTCCGCCGATTAATCCCAAGCCGCCCGCCTCTGACACAGCTGCCGCCAGATGGTGCTCCGCCACCCAGGCCATACCGCCCTGAATGATCGGATGCTCTATTCCCAACATCTCTGTAATTCTTGTTTTCATTGCTGATTTACCTCCAGTTTTAATACCGCCGGGTATTCCCCTTTATAGAGTAAACAGCGTGCTTCAAAGAATCCGCACGCCGTCCTCCTCTTATCCCATGTTCAGTTCTTCCGGCTTATGCCTCTACGCCCTTGCTCTTTAAGTAGTTCATAACATCGCCTACGGTTGCAAGCTGCTCCAGATCCTCTGCCGGAATCTCAACGGAATACTCATCCTCCAGAGCCATCACCAGCTCAAACAGGTCGAGGGAATCCGCACCCAGATCCTCCTTAAAGGAAGATGACTCCGTAATGGAATCTGCGTCTACGCTCAGCTGCTCTGCAATAATTTCCTGCATCTTTTCTAACATGGTTATAATCTCCTTTTTTATATATTATTATTTTATTTGTTGTAACAGTTCAGAAAGGATAACAGCCCAATTTCCGAACCGCTGTCTACCACTCTAAAAGCGTTGCTCCCCAGGTCAGTCCCCCTCCGAATCCGGAGAGAACAATTTTGTCTCCTGGTTTAAACTTTCCCTCCCGGTTCATCTCATCCAAGAGAATCGGCACAGAGGCAGCGGAAGTGTTTCCATAATGCTCCATATTGACCGGGAACCTGGCCGGATCGATCTTCATCCTTTTTGCGATAGACTCAATAATCCGGTAATTGGCCTGATGTATTACAAAATAGGTAATATCCTCCTTCGGCGTGCCGGTGCTCGCAAGAACCTCCGTGATACACTCCGGCACCTTCTTCACCGCGAACTTGAAAACCTCCTGGCCGTCCATGGACATATAGCCCAGCTCCGGCTTTTTCCCAAGAAGAAAGTTTCCGTTTGATCGGGATCCGCAGGTGAGTACTCCTCCCTTTGCCCCCTCGGAATGCATATTCATCCCCAGGATTCCTCTCTCGTCCGCCCGGACAACCGTAGCTCCCGCCCCGTCTCCAAAGAGAACGCAGGTGCCCCGATCCCCCCAGTCAACAAGCTTGCTTAAAACGTCCGCTCCAATCACCAGGGCTGTCCGGTACATCCCGGTGCTGATAAACGCATGAGCCGTATTGAGGGCGAATACATATCCCGTGCACGCGGCACTGATATCAAAGCAGGCGGCATTCACTGCCCCGATATGCGCCTGGATCTCGCAGGCCCCATTGGGAAAACAGTGATCCGGGGAAGACGTTCCCAGAAGAATAAGATCTATCTCCTCCGCCCTGACCCCTGCCTGATCGAGAGCCGCCTGCGCGGCCTTCGCCGCCATATCCGAGGTGCTGTCCGCAGTGGCGATTCTCCGCTCGCCAATCCCCGTCCGGCTGCGGATCCACTCATCGCTTGTCTCCACAATCTTCGCAAGGTCATCGTTGGTAACAATTTGATCCGGCACATAAGATCCGGTTCCTATGATTCTTGTCGTCATCTTCTTTTCCTTATATGAACATTCTGCCGCTTCCGGCGGCGCGGTTTTATCAAAAAATACTTTGAAGTTCAAAGTAATACTACAAGAAAGCCTCCCGTTTGTCAAGAGATTCTTTTTTACTAAAGCCAGCTTTAACTTACCGTATTCGCCTTTCCCAAATATTGACTTTACTGGTGAATTTTGGTAGCGTTAAGTTAACGTAGCAAAACGCATCTATGCAAAGGGGGTATTTCAATGAAAACCACAGGGGTTATCCGAAAACTGGACGAGCTGGGCAGAATCACCCTTCCTATTGAATTGCGAAGAAGTCTCGATCTGGACGTCAAGGACGGCCTTGAGATCACAGTTCAGGACAACTGCATCATCCTTAAGAAGGCGGAATGCGCGGACATCTTCACAGGCAGCACAGAGGATCTTCTGGAATACGAGGGGAAAAAGGTTTCCCGATCCTCCATCCTGGCCCTTGCCAAGCTGGCCGGCCTTGCCGTAGCTGAGTAAACTGGCATGCGGTTTTCGGGACGGGCTTCTCCTTTAAGGGGGATCCCGTCCTGTATTATATAATAGCGGCTTTGCCCTGTCTTGTAAAGAAAAATTCCGTGTAAATTGTAACAAAAATCCTTATAGAAGCTGCCTGTATACATCTCTGCGGCTGATTCCCCTGTCCTTCGCCACGGACCGCATGGCCTCCTTCCGATCCTGCCCCTGGCTTACGTAGTATTCCATGTGTTCTTCCAGGCTCATTTTCTCCCAGGCCTTCTCTTCCTCCCTGCGTATCTCCTCCGGATGCCTTCCCTCCAAGACAATGACCCATTCTCCCCGTATTTCTTCTTTTTCCAGAACGGATATTGCTTCCTCTAAAGTGGCCCGCAGAACAGACTCATATTTTTTTGTGAGCTCCCTGCAGAGAGCCGCCGGGCGATCCCCGCCCAGTGTTTCCCTTAGGTCCCTCAGCGTTCCCAGAAGATGATGGGGCGCCTCATAGAGAATAATGGTCCGCGTCTCCCTCTTTAACTCCTCCAAAATTCTCTGCCGCTCCTTCTTATCCGACCGCTCCGATGGGAGAAACGCCTCAAAGCAGAAGCGCCTTGTGGGAAGCCCTGACATGGAAAGGGCGGTGACGCAGGCGGCGGGTCCCGGAAGGGAGGTAACCTCAATCCCCGCTGCCGCGCACTGGCGCACAAGCTCCTCCCCGGGATCCGATATTCCCGGAGTCCCCGCATCCGTTATAAGAGCAACGGAAAGTCCCTCCCGCATCTTATCCACCAGATAGGCGGCTTTTTCCACCTTATTATATTCATGGTAGCTGGTCATAGGCGTCTTTATGTCAAAATGATTTAAAAGCTTAATGCTGTGCCGAGTATCCTCCGCAGCTATGAGATCCGCCTCCCGCAGCACTCTGAGAACCCGAAAGGTTATATCCTCCAGGTTGCCGATGGGCGTTGCGCACAGATACAATTTTCCTGACATTCTATGGACTCCTGCCTTTCTGACAATACTGTCTGCCGTTTCCGAGGGCTGCTCTCTCTCTAATACCCGTAGGTCGTCCGTATCTCTTCCGAATACTGCCCTGGGCTTTCAAATACAATCACCGGAGATTCTACCTTGAGCAGGGGGCCTGCGCCTCTCACTGCCTCCAGAAGAACCATGTTCGCTTCCCTGTCCCT
The DNA here is from genome assembly GCA_944384065.1 of uncultured Enterocloster sp. Classification (GTDB taxonomy): domain Bacteria; phylum Bacillota; class Clostridia; order Lachnospirales; family Lachnospiraceae; genus Enterocloster. The sequence goes on from CALWRY010000012.1 coordinate 41,132, forward strand.
GTATGGATGGACAAATTTCATCCTCTTAGGCTCCAGGCCGTGGGCTTTCATTGTCTGGATTATCTCTATCAGGCGCCTGGGGCGGTGTACCATATAAAATCTTCCTCCGGGCTTTAACACCCTGCATCCCTCCCGGATCACATCCTCCAGCGTACATTTTACCTCATGGCGGGCGATGGCTTTGGCGTCCGCAGGGTTCTTGAGTCCATGGGACTCATTCATATAGGGGGGA
>CALWRY010000013.1 GCA_944384065.1 uncultured Enterocloster sp.
GAAAAATCCGTGAATATTTTGCTGAACTGAATGGGGCGGATTTCACAGAGCCTATCACAGCCGGGATTTTTGTATCGATTGCAGCATGGGCGAGCTACCAGCGTTCCGAAGATAAAACCCCGTATTGGCGAACATTAAAGGCAAACGGAGAATTAAACGCAAAATATCCCGGCGGCATAGAAGCGCAGAAGAAAAAGCTGGAGGCAGAAGGCCACACAATTATTCAGAAAGGACGCACAAATATAAAGTATTTCGTAAATGACTACGAAAAGGCGCTTTTTGAGCTGAAGTAATCTTTTTATCTCATATCAATAGACGCCGCAGGCTGTCCTGCGGCACTTTTTCTATCTTTAAAACCCGTGTCACCTCTGAGAAGAAATAGTGCGAGGAGAAACATCTATGTCAGAAGTAGCGCAATAGACCAATTATGAAAATCGGCCTTATTCCCCTCATTTTCCTCATTGGCGCAATCTGATCTCCAAGCAAAGCCTGAAATAATCAAAAAGAGCGCAAAAAAGCGGAACACCCCTGTTATTTACAGGGGTGTCCTATAATTCCTCGCCGCTATGCGATATCCATAGACGACGTCATAATCTGATGCGGGTAGCCGGACTTGAACCGGCACGGGATTGCTCCCGAGAGATTTTAAGTCTCTTGTGTCTGCCTATTCCACCATACCCGCAGTGTATGAAATACGTACCTACGGCTGAAAATGAGGCCTTTACGTGCGAAGCACAGATGCCCTTAAGCCAATTATGGTACGTAAATGGGCGAAGGTGGATTCGAACCACCGAAGGCAGTGCCAGCAGATTTACAGTCTGTCCCCTTTGGCCACTCGGGAATTCGCCCATAGGTCTGATAAACAACGATTATGATACCATAGACGCGGGGAAAAATCAAGAGGGTGAAGAGAAAAATGTTACTACGCCGTTTTACGTAGATTTTACAAAAACTATACCATACCATGCTTTCTTGGCAATACAAACTTTTGTATACTCCCAAATGTAACGAAGCAAGAAAATACATCAAAAATATAGCGCGCAAAGCGCAGGAAATGGGAGGCAAAGTTTTATGAGAAAGAACAGCACAAAAGCAATGGCAGTAATCGGATCCACCGTACTGGCGATGGGAATGCTGGCGGGATGCGGCAGCAGCGCAGAGGAGACCACGGCGGCAGCGACAACCGCAGCAGCCACAACCGCAGCTGAGGCAGAGACAGAGGCAGAGACCAGCGCAGAGGCTGCAGAGGAGACCACCGAGGCCGCAGCAGAGGAGACAGAGGCCCCCGCAGATTTAAGCGGCTCCATCAGCATGGTAGGCTCCACCTCCATGGAGAAGTTTGCGAACGCCCTGGCCGAGTCCTTCATGGCTAAGTATCCGGATGTGACCGTGACCGCTGAGTTCGTAGGATCCGGCGCAGGCGTTGAGGCTGTGACCAACGGAAGCGCGGACATCGGCAACTCCTCCAGAAATCTGACGGATGAGGAGAAGGCGGCTGGCATCGCGGAGAACATCGTAGCTATCGACGGCATTGCCGTGGTAACTGACCCGTCCAACACGGTGGAGGATCTGACCAAGCAGCAGCTGACCGACATCTACACCGGAACCATCACCAACTGGAGCGAAGTAGGCGGCGAGAGCATGCCCATCGTTGTGGTAGGACGCGAGGCCGGATCCGGCACGAGAAGCGCCTTCGAGGAGCTCCTGGAAATCGAGGACGCCTGCAAGTATGCGAATGAGCTTGACAGCACCGGCGCTGTGATGGCAAAGGTTGCTTCCACCCCCGGCGCCATCGGCTATGTGTCCCTGGATGTTCTGGACGACACCGTGAAGGCCTTAAAGCTTGAGGGAGCCGAGCCCACCGAGGAGAATATCAAGGCTGGCAGCTACTTCTTAAGCCGTCCCTTCGTAATGGCTACCAAGGGCGAGATCGCCGAGCAGAACGACCTGGTTAAGGCGCTGTTTGACTACATCTACTCTGACGAGGGAAGCGAGATTGTGAAGTCCGTAGGCCTGATTACGGTAGAGCAGTAATTGCATGAGAATATGGAAAGGAGACTTAACTGCATGAGACCGGAAACATTTTCCATACGTTCCCATCATGGCAGCAAGTCTACCGTCGAAAAAGCTGCACAGGTGATTTTCACCGCCTGCGGCTTTTTCGCCGTATTGGCTGTTGCCTCGATTACCCTGTACATGGTGGTCAGCGGTACACCGGCCCTGTTCCAGGTGGGAATCCTGGATATCCTCTTTGGGACCGTGTGGCAGCCGGCCGCTGCGGAGCCCAGCTTTGGAATCCTATACGTCATCCTCACATCCATTGTGGGAACCTTCCTGGCCATCCTGATCGGTGTGCCCATCGGTGTGATGACCGCGATTTTCCTGGCAGAGGTGGCTCCCAAGAAGCTGGCGGATGTTGTCCGTCCGGCGGTTGAGCTCCTGGCCGGCATCCCCTCCGTTATATACGGACTTCTGGGAATCCTGATTTTGAACCCCCTGATGTATAAGCTGGAGCTGATTCTCTTTAAGGATTCCACCACCCACCAGTTTACCGGCGGCGCCAACCTGATTTCCGCTGTGCTGGTACTGGCTCTGATGATCCTTCCCACGGTCATCAACATCAGCGAGTCCTCCCTGCGGGCGGTTCCCGCCCATTTAAAGAGCGCCTCCCTGGCCCTGGGAGCCACCAAGATCCAGACCATCTTCCACGTGATTGTCCCCGCCGCAAAATCCGGCATTATCACAGCCATTGTTCTGGGAACCGGGCGCGCCATCGGCGAGGCCATGGCCATCAGCCTTGTGTCGGGAAGCTCTGTAAACCTTCCCCTTCCCTTCAACTCCGTCCGCTTCCTGACAACGGCTATCGTGGCGGAGATGGGCTACGCCTCCGGCCTTCACCGGCAGGTGCTGTTTACAATTGGCCTGGTGCTGTTCGCCTTTATTATGATTATCAACATATCCCTCACGCGATTCTTAAAGAAGGGAGAGAAGAAGAATGACTAGCAATATCGCTGTATCCATCAACCAGACTTCCAAGGTAAGGGACAGCATTTACGGGAAACATGTGCGCACCTCCGATGTGATTCTCACGGGCATCATCTACGGCTGTGCGGGGATTGCCATGCTGCTCTTGGTGGGCATTCTCGGCTACACTTTCATCCGGGGAATTCCCAATGTGAGCTGGGAGTTTCTAAGCACTGCCACCAGTACCCTAAAGGGCACGGTGGGTATCCTGGGAAATATTATCAACACCCTGTATATCGTGGTGATCACCCTGTTAATCGCCACCCCCATCGGCGTGGGATCCGCGATATATCTGAATGAATACGCAAAGCCCGGCCGGGCAGTGCGCGCCATTGAGTTTACCACAGAGACCCTTTCCGGCATTCCCTCCATTATCTTCGGTCTGTTCGGAATGGTATTCTTTGGAAATACCCTGGGACTGGGATACTCCATTCTGACCGGCGCCCTGACTCTGACGCTTATGATTCTTCCCCTGATTACCAGGACCACCCAGGAGGCGCTTAAAACCGTGCCGGACAGCTACCGCCACGGCGCTCTGGGAATCGGCGCAACCAAGTGGTACATGATCCGGACCATCCTTCTTCCAAGCGCCATGCCCGGCATCCTGACCGGTGTGATTCTGGCCATCGGACGTATTGTGGGCGAGTCCGCAGCCCTGCTTTTTACCGCAGGAAGCGGCTACTACCTGCCCAAGAACCTGATTTCCAAGATTTTTGAGTCCGGCGGCACCATGACCATCCAGCTGTACCTGTTCATGCAGAAGGCGAACTATGACGAGGCCTTTGCCACCGCTGTGGTGCTTTTGGTGGTTGTATTGGGCATCAACGGCCTGGCAAAATTCCTGTCGCACAAGTTCAATGTGGAGACAAAGGTATAAGCCTTTATTGATTATACGAGGAGAATAGCAGTGGAAACAAAGACGAAAATCCAAACACAAAACCTGAATCTGTATTATGGGGAAAATCATGCGCTGAAAAATGTTTCCCTTGATTTATATGAAAATAAGATTACCGCTTTTATCGGGCCCTCCGGCTGCGGCAAGTCCACCTACTTAAAAACACTCAACCGTATGAATGATCTGGTGGACAATGTGAAAATCGAAGGGACCGTGCTGCTGGACGATGAGGATATCTACGATCCCCAGGTGGACACCACGCTCCTTCGCAAGAAAATCGGCATGGTGTTCCAACAGCCCAACCCCTTCCCCATGAGCATCTACGACAATGTGGCCTACGGCCCCAGGATCCACGGGATCAGGAATAAAGCCCAGCTGGACGAGATTGTGGAAAAAAGCCTGCGGGGGGCGGCCCTCTGGGATGAGGTGTCCGACCGCTTAAAGAAGTCTGCACTGGGCCTCTCCGGCGGCCAGCAGCAGCGCCTGTGCATTGCCAGAGCCTTGGCCGTGGAGCCTGAGGTGCTCCTCATGGATGAGCCAACCTCCGCTCTGGATCCTATTTCTACATTGAAGATTGAGGACCTGATGGATGACCTTAAGAGCAAGTACACGGTCTGCATCGTGACCCACAATATGCAGCAGGCTACCCGTATCGCGGATTACACCGCCTTCTTCCTGGTGGGGGAGGTTGTGGAGTATGCGCCCACGGATGAGCTGTTTACCATGCCAAAGGACAAGAGGACTGAGGATTATATTACCGGCCGCTTCGGCTGATGGATTGGGAGAGGGAAAATGAGTGTACGTGTGACATATGAGCTGGAGCTTGAAAAGCTGAATCAGGATTTAAAGGAAATGGGCCGCATGGTGGAGAACGCCATCGAGCAGACCTTTGTGGCCTTTGAGGATCAGAACCATGAGAAGGCGGAGGAGATCATAAAGGGCGACCGCACAGTGAACGACATGGAGCGGGCCGTGGAGTCCCGGTGCCTGTCCCTGATCCTGCGCCAGCAGCCCGTGGCCTGCGATCTGCGCCAGGTATCCACCGCCCTCAAGGTGGTGACGGATCTGGAGCGCATCGGGGATCACGCCTCCGACATTGCGGAACTGATCCTGCGCATCAAGGTGGAACACGCCTACCACATTGTAAAGCATTTGCCCGCCATGGCATCCGCAGCACAGAAGATGGTCCATGACGCCATCGAGGCCTTCATCGCCCAGGATCTGGATGCAGCCATGGAGATCATCAAGAGGGACGACGAGGTGGACAGCCTGTTCAACCAGGTGAAGGAGGACGTCATAGATCTCTTAAAGACATCCCCGGGCCAGGCGGATCAGGGCATTGACCTCCTGATGATCGCCAAGTATCTGGAGCGCATCGGGGACCACGCGGTAAATGTGTGCGAGTGGACCCAGTTTTCCAAGACCGGGGCGTTAAAGAACGTGCGGATTATGTAGGCAGCTGCGCAGCGCAGGCTGCCGGATATAAAAGATAGGGCCGGATCGAATTTGCTGGAAAATTCGATTCGGCCCTTTTGGCGGGTGCGCTTACAGCTTTAGGCCCTGCATATACAGCTCATAGGGAAGGCTTCCGCTGATGTCCACATCCTTCAGGGTGACGGGCTTCCCCTCCTTCACATCGTTCAGAAGGACGGCGCCGTTTAACAGGTAGAAGGGAGCGGCGTCAGGGGCGTTCTTTACCTCCCACAGCTCCGGCACAAGGCCGTCGATGGAGTGATGGTGTCCGGCTACGGTGAGAGCTGTGCCCTTGGGGAGATCCCTTCGTGCCACGCCGGTCATGACCGTCACCTGACGGCATTCCTCATGGGTTCCCAATCCCAGAAGATCGCCAAGGAGGATAGATACCGGTGTCTCCACGCCCATGTAGTGGTAGGGAAGATACATGCAGGCGTATTTTCCGTTGCGGCTCACCACATGGCCCTTGCCGGTGAGGAGATCCCAGACTGTCTTATTTTCACATTTTACTATGATAAACTCGCCGCCGGCAAAGCTGGCCTCGTCCGGAGCGCGGAGGTTGCAGAACACGTCGATAACGCCGGTCTGCTTTAAGATGCCGCCGTCCTCCTCGGGGATAAAGATATCCGCCAGCTCGCTGATCTTGGCGATGGGATAGTTCATTCTGGGGGCGGAGGGGACATAGCCCGTCACATTGGACACCAGGTTCATCTCGCAGAGGTCAGCGGAGATCACATCCATGTACTTTTCCAGGAGCCTGCGGCGGCCCTCAAGGGTCTTTCGCCCTTCATAGTGCCAGAACTCCTTTAACTGGGGGATGGCCTCGGAGGGCGGATTCTCCCCTTCCAGATAGGTAAATGCCCCGGTGTCGGGATCCCACACATAATCGTATTCCGTGGCCTTGCCTACTGCGATAATCTCCAGGCCCAAAAGCTTACCCCAGGAATAGAGATCCAGGAGATTTCTGGGCTGATCCCCGTTTACCAGGGAGTAGACCGTGTTGTGCTCTGCCGCGATGCGGTTTAAAATGGGGCCGCACACACTGTCCGTTTCCTTGGAAACCATGTACACATTGATGCCCCGCTTCAAGGCCTCAGCTGACACCTCGGCGGACACCGCCGTGTTTCCCGTGCACTCCACCAGGGCTGTGATATCGCTCTCCAGCACCAGGCGGAAGTCCTTTACAATCAGCACCGCGTCCCTGGGCGCGTTTTTCACCTGATCTGCATCCTCGCACACCAGGATTTTATCTGCTTCATAGCCCAGGCCAGTGAGAACCTCCATACACTCGTCGGTGTGGCGGGAGGAGATGAGGCGCAGCTCCATGAACGCCACCTTGGGAATCTGAGCCAGCAGGGTGTAGCCATAGCCGCGTGTGGCGCCGATGATGCCTACACGGGATTTCTTTCCGCTGCAGTTTTTAAATAAATTCGTATAATCCATAATGTTCATTCCTTTCTGCTGATATATATTTTTGCGGCGGCTCCTGAACGGCTGCCGTTCGGCCGCTGTTTTTCTTACATAAAGAGTCCGGCGCTGCGAAATTCTTTCTTTGTCCAAAGCTCCCAGGCAATTCGCGCGCTCTCCTCCATCTCCTCAAGGGCGAAGAAGGCGTCCATAATGGTTTTGCCGGGAACCACAGGCCCGTGCTGCTTTAAGAGAAATCCGTCCGAAGCCTCAGCCCTCTCGCCCAGAGCGGCGAACAGCTCCGGGGATCCGGGACGCTCGTAGGGAACGAGCCCCACGGTGCCCAGCTTCATCTTAAGATAAGGCGTCAGGGGCGGGATGCAGTCCTGGGGGTGATCCCCGGCGTAATCCGTAAAGCTCCAGAGAATACAGTAGGGGCTGTGGGTGTGGATGACAGCCTGAATATCCGGGCTTTTCCTATACAGAATCTGGTGCAGAGGGAGCTCCTTGCTGGGCTTTTTTTCGGAGAGCAGGGTCCCGTCCATGGCGGCCGGGGCGAAATCCCCGGGGCCCAATGTCCCGAAACAGGTTCCGCTGGCGGAGATATAGATAACATCTTCATGGACAAAGCTGATGTTCGCGGAGGAACCTGCGGTTTTGTTCCGGTTAAACAGGCTCTGGGCCGCCCATATGGCCGCAGCCTTTTTTTCTTCCAAAGTCATTGCCAGTACCTCCTTTACGTCATATCAAGGGCACGCTGGAAAAAGTCTTCCTGGCCAAAGTTCCCGGATTTCAGGACCAGCCGCAGATCGGGCCGCTTGTAGGGAATCATAACGGGAACGCCCGGGGCCACGCTTTCCCCAATCTGGTAGGAGTCGAGCCCTAATTTTTTTGTGACAGCTCCGGAGGTTTCCCCGCCGGCGATGATCAGACGGCGGTACCCATGCTCCACGGCTCTCTCTGCTAAAAGAGCGCCTGCCTCCTCTAAAAGGGAGGAGATGGGGACGGAACCTGCCTGTTTCTGGGCGTCCCGCACATGCTCCGCTGTATCGGAGCTGTAGATAAGCACAGGCGTGTCCGGGTGGGCCGCGACGAATTCCCAGAGCTGATCCACGGCCTGCTCCACCGGCTGTTCTAAAAGCGAAGAGGGATCCAGCTTCGCGGATACGCCGCCCTGCTTTTGAAAGGCCGCAATCTGTGACAGCGTAGCCTTGGAGCAGCTGCCCGCAATCAGAAGGGCGGGCCCTTCTGTCCGGCAGTAGGAAGTTTCGGCAGAACCTCCGGTATGCTCCGCCAGCCGGCGGGCCAAGGGCTCTAAAAGACCGCTTCCTCCGGTTAAAAGCGGGAGGTGGCCGAAGAGTCCGGCGATCTGCTCCCCGTTCCGATCCGATTGATAGTCGGGAACCACATAAAAGCGGGACAGGTTCAGGGAATCCGCCTTATTTAAAAGAAGAGATTCTACCGCTTCCCTGGGATAGGAAAGGCAGCCCTCCTCCAATGTCAAGCAGCGATAACGGCTCTGGGGCTCCATGAGGGAAGGGATATAAGAGTCCCACATGGGGGTGAGAGGGTGATCCTTCATAGGGCTTTTGTGAAGGGGAACCCCGTTTACATACAGATGGCCCTCGGCTACAATCCGCCCATTGACAGGAAGCGAGGGGCACAGAAGCGTGTACCGGGCGTCCACAAAATCAAGGGCCGCGTCGGCAATGGGGCCGATATTCCCACTGGGCGTGGAGTCAAAAGTAGAACAATATTTTACATAGTAGTGGGATACTCCCTGCTCCTTCAGCCAGGCGAGAGCCTTCAGGGAGTCCTGGACCGCCGCTTCTCTTTCCTGGGTTCTGGTTTTGAGGGCAATGACCAGGGCCTGGGCCGGGCTGTCCGGGGGCAGAGGCATTGTGGGAATCCCATTAAAAAGCTGGGTAGGAAGCCCGCCCTTTACAAGGAAGGAAGCTGCGTCGCTTGCGCCTGTAAAGTCATCGGCAATGCATCCAAATACTGCCATATTCGATCCTCCTCCATATAGTTTCGTAACTATTTAGGAAGCAAGTATGATGCCAAAATAGAAAAGCCCGGGGATGCGGGAGAGATGCCGGCGGGAAAAACAGGCCCGAAACACTGGAAATATATATGGAAAGTACAGGGCTTGGGCCTGAATGGAGGCTGCCGCCCAAAAGACAGCAAATCCCTTTCGCATTGACACGATTGTTGCAAACGTTGTATAATTCTAGTTGATGCAACAAATGCAACACTGGAAAGGAGTAACGGATGCAGCGGGCAAAAGATACATGGAAAAAGATACGGCTGCTCTTTATTGTTCCGTATCCGGAATTAAAAGAGAGGGTAGAATTCGTAATAGACAATTATCCGAACAGGGAAAAGATTGACGCGGATGTGCAGGTGATGACCGTGGAAGAAACGCCCATGGAGATCGATGAAAGCCGCTATGACGCCATTATTGCCAGGGGCTTTACGGCGAAGAAGATGATGACTATAACAAACGCAACGCCGGTCATCGATCTGGAAATATCGGGGTACGATATTGTCCGGGCTATCGCGGAGTGCAGGCGGATCCTGCATCCGAAAAAAATCGCCATATTCAGCTCGCGGAGGACTTTTTATGAGGCCGGGAACATCTGCAGCCTGTTTTCCTGCCAGGGAAAGACCTACATCACAGAAGATCCCAGGGCCTTGGAGGATATGATAAAGAAGGCGGCGCAGGATGGCTGCGACGCGGTGATCGGCGGGTATGCCGCCAAGCTCTGCGCCCAGAAGGCGGGGCTGGGGGCCGTGGTTGTGCGGACGGGCGAGGAGGCCATCCAGCAGGCCATGAACGAGGCCGTGCGGACCGTAGAGCAGATCCGGCAGGAGCGTATCATTTCCCAGATGTATAAGACGATTATCTACTCATCGAAAGAAGGCATTCTCTATGTAAATACGGAGGGCATCATCCAGGTCCGAAACCATGTGATCCGGGAAATGACGGGAAATATAAGCCTGATGCACAAGCCGCTGCGGGCGGTTATTCCCTTCTTATATGAGCCATTTCGGGAGGTCGTCCGCACGGGACAGGAGATGTCGGGAAAAATTTTCACATTTTCCAAGACCAAGACCACGATCTCCGCAGAGCTGATTCCCGTGGTGGTGGGCAGCGAAATATCCGGCGTTGTGATTAATGTCTCCGATATTACCAAGATACAGGATTTGGAGGGAAAAATCCGCAGGAAGCTGAGCGAAAAGGGACTGCAGGCCAAGTATACATTTGCGGATATTCTTCATGACAGCGCGGTTATGAAAGATACTATCCGGGAAGCAAAGCGATATGCGGCCTCCGACGCCAACATCAGCATTGTGGGGGAGACGGGAACGGGAAAGGAGCTGTTCGCCCAGAGCATTCACAATGCCAGCCCCCGCAAAAACGGTCCCTTCGTGGCCATCAACTGCGCGGCTCTGCCGGAAAATCTTCTGGAGAGCGAGCTCTTTGGATACGTGGAGGGAGCTTTTACCGGGACTACAAAAGGGGGAAAGATGGGCCTCTTTGAGCAGGCCCACGGAGGCACCCTGTTTTTGGATGAAATAGGGGAAATTTCACCGGCTATCCAGACAAAGCTCCTCAGAGTGCTGCAGGAAAAGGAGGTGCGGCGAATAGGAGACAATAAGGTTATTTCCGTGAATGTGCGCATCATATCCGCCACGAACCGGAATCTGCGGACAATGGCGGAGAAGGGGAGCTTCCGGCGGGATTTAATGTACCGCCTGGATGTGCTGCGGCTTTTTATCCCGCCGCTAAGGAAGCGGGAGAACGACGCCCTGCTGATTTTTGACAGCTTTTTGAGGGAGTGCGCCAAAACCGGGGAACAGCTCTCCTCATTGGAGCCGGATGCTTCCGTTCTTCTCGCCCGCTGCCCATTTAAGGGGAATATCCGGGAGCTTCGCAATATAGCGGAGCGGGCCGCTGTTCTCTATCCGGGAAAGAAGATAACGGGGCCTGAGATGGAAAAAATTCTTTATCCCCAGGATGTTGAGGAGGAGACAGAGGAAACGTCTCTGTCCTGGGAGGAGCCTCCACGGGCGGAGGGGAAAAAGAGCCGCGAAAGCTTTGCGGAACGGATGGGAAAGAAGCAGGGGGATCATGGAATCAGCGAGAGGGAGCTCATTCTATGGGGACTAAAGCAGAGCGGCGGAAGCCAGAGCAAGGCTGCCAGCCTTCTGGGTATGGATCGGACCACTCTTTGGAGAAAACGGAAAAAATACGGGATTTGATGCGTTGCAGGAGTTGCAGAAAGCATTGCGGCCCGTGCAACATAAAAGAAAAAATAAACAGAAAATAAACTGTTAATTAAATATCAATAACGCAAATATTCCAGGAAACATAAGCAGCATTGGAAGATAAGAGACAAATCCTGAAAATCTTGGCACAAGAATTGCTCAATAAATTAGGCGAAAGTCAAAAAACGGCAGTAGGCTTACATGCCGTAAGATAAAGGAGAGGTGAGAGATGAGGATTTGTGCAACAATGAAAAAGTTTCCTGGAGGTATGATGGTTATTCCCCTCTTATTGGGATGTCTGGTGAATACCTTCTTCCCGCAATCGCTGGAAATTGGCGGCTATACTACGGGACTTTTTAAGACAGGAACATCTACGCTGGTAGGTCTGTTCATTCTCTGCAGCGGCGCGACCATCAGCTTTAAGCAGGCGGGGGAGCCCATCTATAAGGGTGCGGTGCTTACCATTTTAAAGTACGTAATCGGCGTGATACTCGGCTGGGGTTTGAACGCGATTTTTGGACCGGCGGGTATTCTGGGACTTACGCCCCTGGCCATTATTTCCGCAGTGACGAACTCCAACGGAGCCATCTACACAGCCCTGGCCAAGGAATTTGGCGATGAGACGGATGTGGGCGCAATTGCCATCCTGTCCTTCAACGACGGTCCCTTCCTCACGATGATTGCCTTAGGCGCTACGGGACTTGCGGATATTCCGTTTATATCTCTGGTGGCCGCTATCGTTCCGCTGATTATCGGAATGGTTTTGGGCAATCTGGATCCGGATTTCAGGAAGCTGCTCTCTGACGGCATGGCTATGCTTCTTCCCTTCAACGGCTTTGTGCTCGGATCCAACACCAGCCTCTTTACCATCGCGGAGGCCGGTGTAGGCGGCATCGCCCTGGGAATTATGACACTGTTCTTTACCGGAGTGGTTACTTACTATCTTTATAGCTTTATCCGGCGCAAGCCCGACCCCATGGGTATGGCAATCGGAACGACCGCAGGCAACGCGGTGGCTGTGCCAGCCTCTGTGGCTATGGCTGACCCGAGCCTGGAGCCCATTGTTCCCATGGCGACGGCCCAGGTTGCAGGCGCAATGGTTATCACCGCTATTTTCTGCCCGATTCTCACAGGCGTGTTTGCCGGAATGGCAAAGAAAAAGCAGGCGAAGATAGACGCGGCAAAGAAATAAGAAAGCAGGAGGGGATAGAAACATATGGAGACATATATTGTAAAAGCAGGAAAAGTAATCGTTGGCGATGGGCTGGAGGCTAAGGAGAACGCCGGTCTGTTAATTGAGAACGGAAAGATTGCAAAGATCTATGACAACATGGCAAATGTGGAGATCCCGGAGAACATGAAGGTGGCGGACTATGGGGACGCCACCGTGATTCCGGGAATGATTGACTGCCACAACCATCTGGCTCTGGACGCCAGGCTGGAGAACCATCTGGTTAAGATGGAGGACTGCGAGGCGGAGCAGACCATCCGCGCCATTAAGACCATGCACGACGACCTGATGGCGGGCGTCACCACTTCCAGGTGCCTGGGAGATCGGTTCTACATCGACGTGACCTGCAAAAAGGCCCAGAAAGAGGGACGGATCACCGGCCCCAAGCTGGTGGTAAGCGGCATTGGCATGCGCAGCCTTCACGGACACGGCTACGTGGGCATGCCCCACTGCGGCCCGGAAGAGTTTCGGAAGACCGCCAGGGAGAATATCGCCCGGGGCGTGGATTTCCTAAAAGTATTTATGACAAAGGTAATCAACGCGACCCCCTTCATCTATCATTTCCTGACCCTGGACGAGCTGCGCGTCGTTGTGGAGGAGGCCAAGAGCGTGAATATTACCACGGCCTGCCACTGCTCCGGCGGACAGGGACTGGACGACTGCCTCACCGCAGGGATCGACTGCCTGGAGCATGTGTACTATATCACCCCCGAGCAGGTGGAGCGGGTAAAGAGAGAGGACCGCTGGGTTGTGTATACCCCCAGCTATGCGCTGAACGACGAGCTTCTCTTTAAGTTCTCTCCCCACGGCAGGGAGGGAAGCCTTCGGGAGAAGGAGATCATCTGCAAGTGCCTGTCTGGCGCTATTGAGGGCGAGCTGAAGTTCGGAATCGGTACAGATGGCCTTCACGAAGGACTGGCCCAGGAGGCCTGCTATATCGCCGGCCTTGGGGCAAAGAACCGGGATGTGCTGGCCGGCATCACCATCAACGCTGCCCGCCTGTGCCGGGTGGATGAGTCCACCGGATCCATCGCGGAGGGCAAGGCCGCAGATCTGGTTGTTCTGGACGGGGATCCTCTGGAGAATGTAGAGGCGTTAAAGAACGTGAAGTCCGTTATCCAGGACGGCGTGGTGATTCGGTAGACATAGACAGCGAAAAGGAGACAATCCAGCAGAATTCGGGCGTTTTAACCTTGAAGTTCTTGCGGGATTGTCTCCTTCTTTTCTTCTGCTGTGAGCGTTCTGGAGAGGACATGGTTGGACATGACAGCGGATTCCCTAATTTTTTTGGGAACACGTTGTATCACTCCTCAATCACCTGTATCTCCAAAAAGTCAAAGTCAATGTGCTCGATAAAGCTGTCCTGGTAAAAGCGGGCCTTGTCATGCCGTTGGAATTCCCGGACGGTGGCGTCCAGCCAGATGGGCTGTCCCAGGTCAAACTGATAGCAGATCTCCTCCAGGGACCCTAGCACCATCTGGGTGCGGGACAGGGAGTAATCGCCGTTGGTGATTACGGTATCCCGCAAAAGGCGGTTGTTTTTCATCAGCTTCCCCCACATTCTGAACATCGCTTTTGTCTCTCTTTCTTATATAGTAATCAAGTGATACGCCACCTGGTTCGCCGTCAGAAGCTGGGCCTCCCGTTTGTGGCAGGTAAAGATAATGATCTGGCTGTCAAAGGCCTTCACCAGACACTTGAGGGCAGTCTTTAGCCGCTCGTCGTCGTAGAGCACGAAGCTGTCGTCAAAGATGAGGGGCATGGTATCCGGGCCGCTCTGGACCAGCTTGGCTGCGGCCAGGCGCACGGCCAGGTAGATCTGATCCATAGCCCCGCTGCTGACCTGCTCGATGGGCACCAGGCGGGTGGGCGTGTTCATGGAGATGTCCAGATTCTGGTCAATGCTCATGCTGGTGTAAATGCCGCCCGTGATGCCGGAGATCAAATCCGAGGCCGTCTTATTCAGATAGAGGCCGAAGGAATCCCGGATGGAGGTGGAAAGGCTTGTCATGGTGTCCTGGGCCAGATCGATGGCGTCAAGCTCCTCCTGAAGGCGTTCATTTTCCGCCAGCACATGCTTTAAGGTCTCCGCCCTTGTCTTGCAGGAATCCAGATGCTCCAGCTTCTGCTCCAGCTCCCACTGAATCCTCTGCTGCTCCTCAATCTGGCCGGAGCAGCCCTCCTCCTTTGCCTGGAGCGCGGCGATGTCCCCGCTTAAGCGGGAGAGCGTTTCCTCGGACTGGGCCACCGCCCGGCTTAGGCGCAGGAATTCCCCCATCTTGGCCTCCAGGGCCTCCATAGCCTCCGCTGAGATGGAGGAGTCCCCCAGGTGCCGGGAAAATATCTCGGAGAGCAGCTGGGCGCTTTGGTTGAGCTCTTTCTTAAGCTTCCGTCCCCTGGAGAGCCCAAGGAGGGCTGCCGCCAGAAAGACAAGGGACAATCCTGCAAGCGCGCCGCCCAGCGCAGGCAGGGGGAGGGGCAGGGAGAGATATTTTGCCGCCAGACTGGGAAAAGCCAGGCAGAGGACGCTTCCGGTCAGGCCCGCCGCCGTCAGCACAAAGAAGAGCAGAGGCAGGAGAATGCGGGATTTTCTCCCGCAGGCCTCCCTGGCCCGCTGGTGATCCGCGTAGAGTTTCTTTGCATTGTCCAGATAGGAGGTGACCGAGCTGGGATCCGTGAACTGGCTGCTGAGGAGAATCTGCCGCCCCTTGGCCGCCTTTTCCAAAAGAGCCTCCTTCTCCTTCTGCCGATCCTCCAGCTGCTTTTTTACCTGGGATTTCTGGGAGCGGTAGGCGGTGAGCTGGTTGGCATATCTGGGCGCAGCGATCTCCTGCTCGATTTTCCGGATCTCGCCTAAAAGGGAGGCGTAGGTCCGCGCGGCCTCAGGCACCATCTGGCTCTCCACCTCCCGGCGCTGGGATTTTAAATAGGCGCTGGCCTTGGTAATATTGAGGGCCATGCTGCCGGAGGTGTTCAGATTGGCAATATAATTGCGCAGCTCTCCCACCATGCCCTGGTCCGTAGCGCATTTGAGCTGGCCAATGCTGATGGTATTTGTGTAGGCAGTCTCCGACAGGCCGCAGCGCAGCTTATCCCAGAGGGCGGGGGTGGGATCCTCCGCCTTTCCCAGGGTCTCGTTGATGATGGAAAGGCTCTTGCTCCCCTTCTGAAACCGCCGTTCAATGCGGTAGATCTGCCCGCCGCACTCAATGCGCATCCGGCCCTCGTAGGTGCCGCTGTTCGTCCAGGGCTCGTATTTGGTGTAAGTGTCATTTTTGGAAGCGCGGCCCCTCTGGCGCTCAATGCCGAAGAACATGCCGCGGATAAAGGTGTGGAGCGTGGACTTCCCCGCCTCGTTTTTTCCGTAGACAATGTTGAGTCCATCGGAAAAGGAGATATCCCGGTTATGAAATTTTCCAAAGCCGTCAATATGCAGATCCAGTATCTTCATCGCTTCTAGCTCCTTTCATCCGTGGTGTGGAGCAGGGCGTTGACACCGTAGTGCAGGGCCTTTTTCTCCACAGGACTCATATTTTCCTTCTGCAGGGCCTGGATAAAGAAGCCGATCATATCGCTGGAGTGCTGGGCAAAGAGGGCGGAAAAATCATACTGGGGTTCGGAGGCGTCGATGATCTCGCCGATGCGGCAGCGGGAGAGGAGATGCGCAAGGTCGAAGGTAATCTCCGGATCCCGCATTCCCTTGATGCGGAAGCGGTAAATGTTTTTCTCCCCCCGCTTTTCAATCTCCTGTATAATTCGGTCCTCCAGCTCCCCGCTTGTGGTGTCCGGGGTTACATTCACAGCCAGATGGATATATTGGAGGCTGGAAATGGGGATGAACTCCAGCCGGGTAATCTTGCGGGTTGCCGGATGGATTTCCCCGAAGAAAAAGCCGTGGGGGCCGGTCTCTGTGATGTCGAGAGGCTCCGGGGAGCCGCAGTAGGCCATCTTGCGCTCCGCGATGACCAGGGGCTTGTGGATATGTCCCAGGGCAATGTAGGAAAATGGGGACAGCTCCAGGCTGTTGTAGTTCATGGGCAGATGGGACGCGTCCCCGCCGTGGGCCATGAGAATCTGTATCCGGTTATTTAGAGGAACCTGGATATCCTCCAGGAGAGGCTCCTTGATCTCGGCCCGGTGATAGCTGAAGCCGTAGACCTCGGTATTGATGTCCTCAAAATAGTGGGAGGTCAGGCAGTCGTCCATGAGAAAGGTTACATTGGGCGCCCAGGAGAAGCTCAAAAGAGCAGAATTCTCCCGTATCCGGTCGTGGTTGCCTGCGATGAGCAGGACCTTGACCGCAGGAATCGTGGAGAAGAGGTAGTTGACCTCCTTTAAATCCTTTAGAAGCGGCTGCCGGTGGAATAAGTCACCGCTGATAAACAGGCAGTCCGCCTCCGCTTCTCTGGTGTAGTCAATGATGGAGCGGAAGGTGTCCTTGATGGCTTGGGCCCGTTCCTTGCCCCAGGGCTTGTCCGCGTCGGGCGTCATTCCCCAATGGATATCCCCTGTGTGGATGAATCGCATACCTGCCTCCCTCTTACAGATCGCAGTTGTTGACGGTCCGGGGGAAGGGAATCACATCGCGGATGTTTGACATGCCTGTGAGGTACATCACGCAGCGCTCAAAGCCCAGTCCGAATCCCGCATGGCGGGCAGAGCCGTATTTGCGCAGATCCAGGTAGAAGCCGTAATCCTCCTTATTAAGACCCAGCTCGTCCATGCGGGCGGAGAGCTTTTCCAGGTCGTCCTCCCTCTGGCTGCCGCCGATGATCTCGCCGATGCCGGGGACCAGGCAGTCCACAGCGGCCACGGTCTTCCCATCGGGGTTCATCTTCATATAGAAGGCCTTGATCTCCTTGGGGTAATCGGTGACGAATACCGGACGCTTGAAAATCTGCTCTGTGAGGAAGCGCTCGTGCTCGGTCTGCAGGTCGCAGCCCCAGGATACCTTGTATTCGAACTGGTCGTTGTGCTCCTCAAGGAGCTTCACAGCTTCCGTGTAGGTGATGTGGCCGAACTCGGAATTCACTACATTGTGCAGGCGCTCCAGAAGGCCTTTGTCCACAAACTGGTTGAAGAAATTCATCTCCTCCGGCGCATTCTCAAGCACAAAACGGATCACATATTTGAGCATGCTCTCCGCAAGCTGCATGTCGTCGTCCAGATCCGCGAAGGCGATCTCCGGCTCAATCATCCAGAATTCCGCCGCATGTCGGGGCGTGTTGGAATTTTCCGCCCGGAAGGTGGGGCCGAAGGTGTACACATTGCGGAAGGCCATGGCGTAAGCTTCCACATTTAACTGGCCGCTCACCGTCAGGTTGGTGGGCTTTCCGAAGAAATCCTGGGAGTAGTCCACAGCGCCGTCAGGGGTCTTCGGCACATTGTTTAAATCCATGGTGGTTACCTGGAACATCTCGCCGGCGCCCTCGCAGTCGCTTCCCGTGATTAAGGGCGTGTGGACGTAGACAAAGCCCCGCTCCTGGAAAAATTTGTGGATGGCGTAGGCGGTCAGGGAGCGCACGCGGAACACGGCCTGGAAGGTGTTGGTCCGGGGCCGCAGATGGGAGATGGTGCGCAGGAACTCAAAACCGTGGCGCTTCTTCTGCAGGGGATAGTCCGGGGCAGAAGAGCCCTCCACGGTGACCTCTGTGGCCTGGATCTCAAAGGGCTGCTTGGCCTGGGGCGTGGCCACAAGGGTTCCCTTTACAAGGATGGCAGTTCCCACGCCCAGCTTGGATACCTCGGCGAAGTTCGCCAGGGTGTCGTGGTAAACCACCTGCATGGTCTCAAAATAGGATCCGTCGCTGACAACGATGAATCCGAACGCCTTGGAATCCCGAAGGCTTCTCACCCATCCTCCGATGGAAACCTCCTTGTCCAGGAAGGCCTCCGGCTGCTTATAAATTTCTCTTACAGTAGTCAAATTCATGACTGTACTCTCCTTCTTTCCTGAGTTATATACCGAGATTATATGATATTTCGGGGAATGTTTCAAGGTTTATCTGGTTTTGAGATACGCTAGAGATATGCAGTGAGGACTTGTTTTATGGCGATAAAACAAAATCGTTATTTTTATAATGCCATTTTCCTACAAAATCGTAATTTTTATAGTGAGACTAAGATGTTTGGAGTAGATGAATTAATTTAGAAAATTCTGAGAAACTATGCAATCTATATAAAAATTTAAAATATATTTTGTATAATATATATATTGTATATAAAGAAATATGGTGATATTATTTAATACAGAAACATTGATGGGGATGTTTCTAAAATTATTGAATGGTGATGATTGCCACTTCAACTTAGTTGAAGTGGCTTTTTTTGTGTCAAAAAAGGAGGAAGTCTATGCAATTAGGTAAGGGAACATTAATTGATAAACAATTTGAAGTAGATGAATCCATTACAAGAATGCATTATTCAGATGTAGTCAGGGAGCTTAAAGAGATCCGGGAAGCTGGCAGGCCCTATGTTTCAGGATACTGTAAATTATGTAAATACTGTAACGGATTAAACTGTCCGGGGACACCAACAGAGAGAGCGGCATCTTTTGAGCGCAACTATAGGAAGCTACAACAAATAAAAATTTCTTATGAAACCGTTTATGAAGGTGGAAATGGGACCGAAATTGATACAACGACGGAACTGTTTGGACACCGTTTCCGGGCACCAATCGCCTCAGCACCATTTGGCATGATCGGAAACTTTAACCCGACTACCCATTATAAAGATGATTATGAGTTTACAATGGATCTAATTAAGGGGACGTCGGATTTGGGGATATTTTCTTTTACACCAGATACATTCGGCCCGCTTGCCTATACAGATCCATTGAGGGCCGTGAAGGATAGCGGGAGACCGGCAATTCCCGTAATAAAGCCGTGGGATGCAGAAGAAGTACAGGAAAAAATACGTATGGCCGATGATGTGGGAGTTATGGCCATCGGACAAGACGTGGATTGTATTGGACTCCCAAACAAATCCGTGAATGGGGGAAGAGATACATATCCCCGCTCTCCAAAACAGCTGAAGGAGCTTTTTTCTATCACCAAAACGCCTTTTATTTTGAAAGGAATTAATAGTGTGAAGTCAGCGGTAGCGGCAGTTCAGGCAGGGGCCAGCGGAATTGTGGTATCAAATCATGGAGGCAATTGCTTGGATCAGGCATTGGCAACATGTGAAACTTTACCTCATATAAAGGAGGCGGTAGGAGATACACTGACAATCTTTGTAGACGGAGGGGTGAGAAATGGTGAGGACGTGTTTAAGCTTTTGGCACTAGGCGCAGATGCGGTCCTTATTGGAAGACCCTATATTCAATACGCAGAAGGCGGTGGAGCGCGTGGCGTAGCTCTATATACACAGAAAATTATTTGGGAACTGATGAACGCTATGCGGATGAGTGCGTGCCATACGCTGAAAGATATTACAAGGGAGCACATTATAATTACCAATGATTAACCAAAGAAGGGTGAGGCTGGAAAATGATGAAGGTTGGACTAAGTACCAATAATTTTAGCGGTGAAAGTATTTCCCAGGTTATTCAGACGGCAAAATCTTTTGAAATTTCGTACTTGGAGCTGTGGGCAGTAAATTTGGAACATACTGGAAAATTGGATAACCCATACAGCTATAAAAATCGAAATGTAGATAAGGCCTATGAGGAAATAAATAAAGCAGGAATGCAAGTGGGGGTCGTAGCCTCTGGAATTGGACTGGAAGAGGAATTTACCAAAGACAGAAAACAATTTTCCCAGGAGCTCGTCCATGCAGTAGAAATAGCCCATAAATTTGGCGCAGAGGTTGTGTTGCATTATGGGGTGGGGATTTTTGGAAATACAAAGCCAAATATTGAACAATTGAAATTGTATTGGCAGGATGCAATTGATGCAGCAGAGCAGTATGGGATTAAACTGGCACTTGAGAACGAGCCCATTGACTATACATGGAAGCCTGAAAATATGAAATGGCTGATCGAGCAGTTCGGATCAAAGGCTTTTAAGACGAACTATGATGCTACGAATTATTTCCACTCTTCGGCGGAGGCGTTTCCGTATGGGCTTATGCTCTTAAAGGATGATATTGCTTATGTTCATATAAAAAACGGCATGGTATATGATCCGCAATTTTGTCATGAGAAATGTTGGAAGGGTATTCCGATGACCCATAAATACGAAGGAAAAACAATTTATTACACAGAGGCAGATATGGGTGTGATCAATAATACAGGCCTCATCCACATGCTGAACCAGATAGGATATCAAGGAATATGCACGCCGGAACCGCAGCATACTACACATGAAAATGCATGCAGAATGCTGGCACATGATGTGAAATTTCTGCGCTCCACAGGTTACTTTGAATAACATACAGTGATTATGCATTAAGCATACAATAATAAAAAAGGAGGAAATTTTTATGAAGAAACGGAAGATTATGGCGGTTATTCTCAGCATGGCAATGGCTGCTTCACTAGCGGCCTGCAGCTCGAGCGAAGAAAGCGCACAGACGACAGCGGCTGAGACAACAACTGCCGAGACGACAACGGTGGCGGAAACAAGCGCTGAAGCGGGAGAAAGCGATGAAGAGACTGCGGAAGCATCAGGTGATCAGGACTATTCTCATATAAAAATTGGAATTTCCATTCCGCAGCTGTCCAATGCGGCGTGGCGTGTATGGGCAGATCAGGCGATAGCAGCTTGTGAGTCTTTGGGAATTCAGAGCGTGGTAGTTGATGCGGATGGAGACGATACAACGCAATATAATCAGATAATGGATCTTTGCGCTAATGGGGTTGACGGCATTATTTTAAATGGAAATCAGGATGCTACTATTGAATCCATGCTGGAGGTAGCAGATGATTATGATGTGCCTGTGATTGTAACAGGACGTTCGCCGGGCTTCCTGCCATCGGAATATGATGGGGATTCCTATATTATGTTCCAGGGCTGCAACTGGGAAATTGCTGGATATGAGCAGGCGAAAGCACTGTATGATGCCGGATTTCGCAAGGTGGTTGCGTCAGGAGGAAAGCAGGGGGTTTCTGTAGCGGATGCCAGATATCGCGGTTTGGAGATGTTTGCGGAGGATTGTGAAGACTTCGAGATTGTGGCAGGCCTGCGAACGGATGAGACAAGAACACAGGGAATGGAAAATATGGAAAACTTCCTTTCCGCTTATGAGGGGCAGTTTGACTGTGTATGGACCACAAATGATGATGTGGCGTTAGGATGCCTGGAGGCACTTACCGCTGCGGGACTTAATGGAAAGATTGGCCTGGGAGGCATTGATGTGTTGGATGAGAGCCGTGAGGCTATGCACAGAGGAGAGCAGCATTTTGACACATTCTCAGATCCTTATTCTATTGAATGGGCTGCTGTCGTTTCGCTTTTCGACTATATCAATGGTTATGAGCCTGACTGTGAGGAATTATCTTTTGGCCTGCTTATGATTTATCCGGATAATATTCAGCTCTATGAAGATGCGTTTGTTACGGGTACCTGTGATATTGATGCGAAACAATTCAGCAAGACCTTCAATCCGGATGCTAAGACAAAGGATCTGGAGCAGATGGTAGAGTGTCCGGTACCAGTTGTTACCGCTCTTGAAAGAATTAAATAGTGTAGCATGCGGAGTGTAATGTAAGAGAAAAATGGTGGAGATGCCTTATCAGGGCATCTTCACCTGGAATGAGGTGAATTGTGAAGCACACACTTACAATAACAGGAATAAAAAAATACTATCCTGGAGTAAAGGCCCTCGATTGGTCAGAGGATCAGAAGCTGGAGCTCGAATCGGGCAAATCATATGCACTCGTTGGGGAAAATGGTGCTGGCAAGTCTACCCTCTCAAAAATTTTGGCAGGTATTGAACCAATGACTGCAGGAGAAATTCTTCTTGACGGACAGGTATACAATCCTACAAATTCCAAAGAAGCAAGAGATGCCGGCATTGGAATTGTACTTCAGGAGCCGGGGCTTATACCTAGCATTAAGGTATCGGAGAACCTTCTTGTTCGGAATGAGCGATCCTTTACGAATTGTGGTTTATACAATATCAAAAAGCAGCAGCAGCTTGCAGACGAAATTCTTGCACCGGTTTGTCCAGAAATTAACGCCAATACAATTGTTGGTGACCTTACGCTAGAGGAGCAGAAGCTTGTAGAATTCGCGCGGGCGATCCAAAACTGGCCTAAGATTCTGCTCATTGATGAAACGTCAGCGGCCCTTTCAAGAAAAAATGTAGGAATTCTCTTTGCCAAGATGAGGGAAGCCAAAGAGAATGGAAGTATTGTTTTATTTGTAACGCATCGCATGGGCGAGATTTTTGAGATGTGCGATGAAGCTGTTATCCTAAAAGACGGCGTACTTGTAGATAAGATAAAAACTGCGGATACAGATGAGGATAAAATATCGGCATTGATGGTTGGCCGGGAAATTGACAATAGCAACATACGAGATCGTTCCGATATCCGAGAGGATGATGCGATTGTTCTGTCCTTGAAAAATCTTACTCTTGAAAAGGAATTTAAAAATATTTCTTTTGATGTCAAAAAAGGCCATATCGTTGGGATTGGCGGGTTAAGCGGCGGGGGAAAGGACGAAATTCTGCCCACAATATTTGGCAGCGATGCTGCGACTTCCGGCGAGGTTTTTGTGAATGGAGAACCTTATAATAAACGCAGTCCCAAAGTTTCAATAGATAAAGGAATGGCCTACATACCAAGAAACCGGGAAAAGGAGGGACTAATTTTATTATTTACAATTCGAGAAAACATTATCCTTCCCTCATTAAAACGTATTGCAAAATTTGGATTTGTAAACAAGCGAGCTGAAAACAGTTTGTCAAATACATTCTTTCATAAGCTGTCTATAAAAGCAAACCATACGGGAGTGAAAACCGGAACTCTAAGTGGCGGAAATCGCCAAAAAGTAATTGTTGCAAGATGGCTGGCACGAGAATCAAAGATTATGCTGTTTGATAATCCAACCAGAGGAATCGATGTGGGAGCTAGATCGGAGATATATGCCCATATGAATGAAATGACTAAAAATGGTGCATGTATTCTCATGGTGACAGATGATCTGCCGGAGCTTATTTCTATGAGTGATGAAATTTATATTGTAAGAAAAGGTGAAATCAGCGCCCATTTTAACAATATGGAGAATGTTACAGAGCAGGAGCTGGTCCGCTATATGATTTAGCAGAAACTAGGAGGATTTTACGGGATGAACAGTTTACAGGATAAGATTAAAAAGACAAATATTAGAGTAATATTTCCCTATCTAGCATTTATAGCGGTATTTCTTATATTTGCTGTTACTCAGACAGATCGGTTCCTGACATTTACAAATATGAAGACAATTGCGCAGCAGTCAGCTGTTATGGCGATTGTTGCCTTTGGCCTTTTGTTTGTGATTGTTCAGGGCGGAATCGATCTTTCGATTGGATCTGTTATGGGATTTGCGGGAATTGTATGTGCGGACATTGCACAGGAAAATGCGATTCTTGCTGTCTGCGTCGGAATATTAATCGGAGCCGGAGTAGGCCTTATTAATGGCCTGATATATACATATCTGAAAATTCCATCTATGATTGCTACAATTGGTATGCAGATGATATTGAGCGGATATACAGTTATCTATTCCCACAGCAATTCAATTCCATTTAGCAGGGAAATGAAAGCTTTGGGAAAGTATCCGCTGATCCTTATCATTCTAGCAGTTGTCTTTGTTATTTGCTTTGTCCTTCTGAAATACACAGTATTTGGGAGGTACTGCATTGCTATTGGAGGAGATAAGAGAGTTTGCCAACTGAATGGAATTCCGACGAAAAAAATTAATATTTTGGGATTCCTTGTGTCTGGCATTCTGGCAGCTATTGGTGGTATTGTTATGGGATGCCGTCTGGGTGCAGCGGTTCCTACTACGGGAGTAGGGTATGAATTTGAGTGTATAACAGCAGTATCACTGGGAGGAGCCTCTCTTGCAGGAGGTGTAGGTTCCATCTTTAATACGCTTATAGGGGCGATGATTATTTCCATGCTTAGCAATGGACTTGTTATCATGGGAGTTGAATCGGAGATGCAGGAGGTATGTACAGGTATTGTTTTGATTTTAGCAGTATGTATTTCACTTGACCGTGAGCGGGCAGGTACTATCAAATAATAGAGAGGGCGAAAGGTAAAATGTCGGTCTATAGAATTAAGGCACAGGAGCTGACACAAGAAAAATTCAAAAGATACGGGACAGTAATAGAAGCACCTGCAGATGACAACAGATCGATTGCAGAGGATCGTTATACATATTGGCCATCCGTGGGCACCTTTTATACATCAACAGAAGAGGTACTGATTGGAATTACCCGTTTGTTCGTTCGGCCATTTAGAACATGCATTTTGGAACGGCAACTTGAGACAGAGTCCCTTATGCTTCCACTTATGGGCGATATTCTGCTGATTGTCGCTCCAAACAAGGGAATGGATCCAGAAGAAATTGTGAACTATAAGGCAGCAGAGGCTTTTATTATTCGCAAAGGGAAGGGAGTTATATTCCGTCCCGGAATCTGGTACTGGACGCCCAATCCTATCGGTACCGATCAAGATGTACTTTGCTGTGTACAAAAACCAGGGACGAAAGACAAATGCATAAAACAGAGCTTCCCCCGTGGAGAAGCCCTGGAAGTGATTCTGCCGGACAAGGACAGTACAGATTAAAAAATATATATGGAGCTTTGAGGAAATATAATTTCAGCCTTTGCGCCATTGTCATAAGAAAAGCGGATTTGCCCGGAAAGAGATTCTACGATATTGGTTATAATATCATAACCAATCCCGCTGTGTTCTGCGGTTTCAAAATCTTCTGGGAAGCCGATCCCATTGTCTGTTACACTAAGGTGAATCTGATTATCTACCTGATAGCAGACAATGGTAATCGCTAATGTACCGGAGTCAACTTTGCTGTGTTTGACGCTGTTGGTTAACAATTCGTTGACTACAAGGGCGATAGAGAGGGCCTTGTTATAGGGAATGATGGCATTGTTTAAATCAAAATGGAGCGTAGCCATATTTTTGTAGCTTTCGGCGATACCATTTAAGATAGATGCGAGATCCATCAAATTATTGCTGGAGGTTTGATGGGATAAAAGGTCATGAACAATCGCAATCGCTTTTATTCGGGATATGATAGTAGTGAGAATAGGAACATCTTCGATATGGCCGTCATTTATCAATTTTTCCTTTTCCAGGGTCACAAGGCTGACGATGGTCTGAAGGCTGTTTTTTATGCGGTGATGGCTTTCCTGCACAAGGGAGGAACGCCCGATTAAAATAGAGGTTTCAATGGAAATAGAAATTTCCCGTGCAAAGTTGGTCAAAAGGGCATGATCACGCTCATTTAAAGCGTTGCGCTGTTGATCATACGAGATTAGGATTAGAGCATTTGTCCCGTAGCTGACTTTAATGGGCACACAAACAAAATGACCCTTAAAAGCCAGGCCGTGATTCAGCTTGTCAGCATCTGTATGATTTAGTATAAAGGGATGCATATTGGGCTGCTGTAAAAAGCGCTCAATCATTTCTTCAGAAATAAAATAATCTACAGGCGTATCAAAATAGCTTGAAGTTCTGCGTATTTTAAATTTTTTATCTGTTAAAAGGATTTGGCAGCTTTTTCCGTGGGTGATATAGAGGATGTCCGAGCACATGAGCTGCAGGGTGTTCTTTAGATCTGCATTGAAGGAGGCAATATCCTTCACATCAGGCGCCACAGATACCAGATCCATATGGGATGCGTCTTTTTGTCCCCCCATAAACTCCCATCCCATAAAAATATTCATAAAATCATGGGGGAATCTCTGTACAGTGGAGGTGATGTTTGTCGTTATAATATGCCTATTTCGGATAATGGAAACCCGGTCGGAATAGAGCATGGCCAGCTCATAAAGGGAGGTGAAAAAAACAACGCAGGTGCCATTTGATTTAATATTATTGATGAGGCGTTCCAGAGTATTGGCATAGCCAAGCTCAATGAATCGATCCAAGCCCTCAGGTATAAAGACAATAGCGGGCTTGTGTACATAAACCCGAAGAAGGGAGAGCAGAAGATTCTGCTCTGGCTCAAGATCTTTAGGCATAGTATAGGACTTTCCAGGAAGATTATATTCTTTGAGCATTTTTTTAAATTGTGCTTTTAGAAGGAACCTTCGCTGGTTATAGAGAGAGGTCTCAAACATAAAAATGTTTTCAAATACGGACAATGTTGGAAAAAGATTCGTCAGAAGAAACACTTCGGGCTTCACCGCATATTTTGAAAAATCAAAGTCGCCGAAAAGTTGAGGGCCTAGCTGGGAGTTTTCCTGATACATGCAAAGAGTATCCCATAATCCCGTAATTTCTGTAGGACTGTTGGAGATTACGGCATGGATTTCCCCCAATCTAAGAGCGAGGCCTAAGGATTCTAACTCCTGGTGAGGAGTCGCTTTGTTATTTTGGCGTTCCTTTGATAAATAGTGAGAAACAGAGGAAAATAAATTTTTCATAGCTAAAAATCAAATTCCTTATCTGCGCGTAAAATATCCTGCGCTACTGCGGTGATCTTGATGTTCTTTTTCTGGCTAGTGTTTTGAAGATACTTCATAGCAGCCTTTTCTGACATGCCAAATTTATCAATCAGAACACCTTTTGCTCTTTCTATTATTTTCCGATCACTTAGAGCCTGCTTTGTTAAATCAAGCTCTTTTTTGACCTCATGAAGCTCTTCATGGATATTTTCTAACTTATTGTTTGCCTCGTTTAGGTTCTGTCGTAAGTTTAGAGAATCCTGATGCCGTGCATAACTGATGGAAATAGCAGACTGCAGATCATATTCGTCAATAGGCTTTTGAAGATAATAATATACGCCAGATTTTGTGCTGCGACTAATAAAGGTTTCGTTATGATATCCAGTCACAAGAATAATAGGAATATCCAATTTTTCCTTGATCTGGTCGGCAGCTGTAATTCCATCACAGCCAGGCATATTAATATCCATAATCACAATATCCGGTTTAAGCTGCAGGACATCACGGACAGTGCTGTTGCCATCCATTGCAGAGCCACAGATTGTATGTTTTAAAATACGCAGCATGGACTTGCAGCCCATTAAGACTACAGGATCATCTTCTGCTATAAATACACGTAAATTTTCCATGGTAATCCCTCCGGGTAGTATTATACCATAAATTTACCATCTTTAATACAGAAATATCTTTAAAAGTAGGAGGATTTATCAATATGAAACAAATTGGAGTGGTAGGACTTGGAACGATGGGGTTGGCGATTGCCGCCAATCTCTTAGACAAGGGATACAGCGTTTGGGGATTTGACAGGAGTCCAGAAAGAATAACGCTTTTTGAAGGCCAAGGAGGGAAGGCGGCAAAGAGTGCTGCAGATGTTGGGCAAAATGTAGATACCGTTATTATTATGGTGTTTGCGTCTGCGGATTTAAGAGATGTAATTCTAGGAAAAGATGGCCTGATAGAAACACTGCAGGGAGAAAGCACCGTAATAATTACAGCCAGTGTGGGTCCGCAAATTATTTTGGAGATAGAAGGGGAGCTTTCGAAAAAAGATATAAAGATATTGGATGCACCTGTTATGGCAGATTTTAATGACGCAAAGGCGGGAAGAATGCGGATGCTTTTATCTGGGGAAGAAGCGGTAATAGAAAAACACCGGAATATGCTCTCGGATATGACTTCTGAGATATACTCCATGGGCGATAAACCAGGAATGGCACAGGCTGGAAAGATGTGCCTTCAGGCGCTGTTCTGCCTTTCATTTGAGTCGGGGTTCGAGATAATCGCAATGGCAAGAAGTTATGGCTTGAATATGAAGGAAATGCGGAGGGCATCAGAGGATAGCCCTGCATCTTCCGTAATGCTTGATATGGCATGGAAATTTGGAGCTGAGAGAATATTCGAAAACACATTCAATCCTATGTCTATATTTGACAAAGATATTCATATTGTTTTGGACATGGAAAGGGATAAAAAACTTTGGATGCCGGCCTCTGAAGGGACGGCAGCTATATATAGGAAGGCACTTGAAAAGTGGCCGAAGGAGGATGTCTGGTCCGCAATCAAAATTGTAGAAAATGAGAAGGAGACAGAAAATGAGTAAAACGTATAAGCTGACAATGGACAATAAAAAAATGTTTTATGATCCCCTAATTAAGCCAGCGATTTATATAGAGCCTGGAGATGTGGTGATATGCGAATCAGAGGACGCAAATTTAAGTCATTTTTTAACGGAAAAGGATATATGGGAGCATTGCGGCGAACTGAAGGAGGACTGCGGAGGAGGGAGCGACCCAGTATGTGGACCTATCTATGTTAATGGAGCAAAGGAAGGAGATTTTCTTTCAATAGAAATTTTGGATGTGCAAGCAGGGCCTTGGAGAAATGGAGGATATACATCGATTCAGGGGGAGGTTGGCTGGTTTCAGAACCGTAGAATTCCCGCAACGGAAAAAGCGGCGACAAGAATATTAACATATGACAATGATGGCAGTCTTATTATGAATTTGGATGGAGGAAAAGAATATTTAAAAGTTCCGGCCAATAATTTTGTAGGATGTATTGGAGTGGCCCCCAAATATGATAGAATCCCATCTGATCATATGAACCGGGAGGTTTGCGGAAATGTGGACATTCCTCAGTTTAAAAAAGGAGCAACCGTTGTTTTGCGGTGCAATGTGGATGGTGGGTTATTAAGTATCGGCGACGTTCATGCGGCGCAAGGGGACGGCGAAATTACAGGATGCGCCGTAGAAAGTCAGGGAAGAACAACAGTTAAGGTCTCTCTTATTAAGAAAGGGGATATGCCGTATTACGGATTCCCTCAGGTCAATAACGATAAGATGATAGGATCCGTAGGTGTGTGTCCCCATATAGATATGAATTATTGCTGTATGGAGGGATATGCGGATCTGATTTATCGAATTGAGGCGGAGTATGGAATAGGCCAAGCAGATGCCTATATGCTCTTATGTATTGCCGGAAAGATACAGATAGGGAATGGTCTTTCCGCCGTGTGTATGATCGACAGGGAAATTTTAAAAAAGTATAGGAGATAGAGGGATGGCTGCAAAAAAGCTTTTTAAAATAGGTGCTTCTGTATGTGTGAAAGCTCCGAAAGGCTCAGCATTTCCTATTGTGGACGCTGATATTTACCGGAGCATTGATTGGCTTTATGATAATGATTTTGATAGTATAGAGGTCCATATTCCATCCCCCGATTTGGTAGATGCCGTAAAATTAAAGGAGTATATTGCCAGCAAAGGAATGTGTGCATCATCAATTGGGACAGGCCTTGCAGTGGCATATGAGCATCTTACATTGACAGATGGAGATAAAGCTATCCGCGACAGAGCCATAGAGCGCTTAATGCGGCAGTGTGATCTTGGCGCGCAGCTGGATTGTCCTGTTATTATTGGATCCATGCGGGGCAAGGTGGAAGCGGGGGATACATATGAAGAGGTTGACAAGCGGATGGTGGAGTCAACAAAACGTCTTATGGAGTATGCGGAACATCTGGGGGTAGATGTGGTAGTGGAGGCAATTGACAGGAGTGAAACCAATTATTTAAAAACAGCTGAAGAAGTATTGGAGCTGATTGACAGAGTGGGAAGTAAATATTTAAAGGTGCACCTGGATACATTCCATATGAATATAGAGGAAACCGACTGGGAAAAGCCAGTTTTACAGTGCGGGGAAAAGCTGGGCCATGTGCATGTGGCAGATAATACCAGACTGTACCCAGGTTCAGGGATGATAGATTTTATCCCATTTCTTAAGGCGTTAAAAGCAATTCATTACAATCGAAGCTTGGTTATGGAGATATATCCAGGAACGGACGGCTATAGATCCTGTAGGCTGGGACAGGAGTATCTGATGCGCTGTTTTGAAAAAATCCAATAAAGAGATTGTCAAGTGATCTTGGACTCTTTCAGCGCCAAAGAATAAATCTTGGAACTTCCAACTTTCCCGCCAGAATCTATTTGATGGGAGTCTTGTCCACAATAAACATTTCTGCCAGAAACCGAGCTGCCCCAAATAAACGAGCAAAATCGTTAAATTCATATTGCCATAGAAATAGCGGGCCGCTGCCGCCAAAGCAGCAAAAGGCCCGCTTCTTTATTATTATATTATTGCTCAAAAGATTTTCCCGCCAGGCTTTCCGCCACCTGGAGCAGCGCCTTCTGGTCTTTTTCGCCGAGACTGCGAAAAGCATATAGAAGCCGCCGCTCTAAGGGAGCGATGGAATCCGGGCCGTCGGCCTCTTCACCTGACGCATCTTCCTCCGAATCAGCCACCAGATAATCAATCGTGGTGTGAAACAGCTTTGCCAGCGCTTTCAGGGTATCTATGTCCGGGTGGGCGAGATCATTTTCATATTTCCAGACGGACTGCTGGGTGATATGCAAGAAATTAGCCAGCTGCATTTGGCTCATTTGATATTTGTTCCGCATTTTTTTCAGATTTTTCATAAGGACACCTCGTAGCATAAGAATAACAAGTTTCAAAATCACTGAATAAATCTTAAAAGTAGTTGTTGAATAACAACTATAAGATGTGATAAAATGGTGAAGATTCTTTCAGGGAGGTGTACCCATGCTTTTTAACAGCTATGAGTTTTTGCTATTTTTTCCGGTTGTCATATCGGCGTATTTTCTGCTTCCCCAGCGCTTTAAAGAGGGATGGCTTCTTGTGGCAAGCTATTGGTTTTATATGGGATGGGATCCCAAATATGGACTTCTGCTGTTTGGAGCCACGCTGGTGACTTATACAGGGGGACGGCTTATCGACGGGATGCGGGGCCGCAGGCTCCAGGTGTTAAGATGGCCGGTGCGGGCGGAAAAGCTGCTCTTATTTTTGACGATCTTTATCAACTTCGGCGTGCTGTTCTTCTTCAAATATTTCAATTTTGCCCTCACAAATTTATACGCGGTTCTCAATATAGCTGGAGTCCGGACCGCAGCGCAGAAATTTGATATTGTTCTCCCGGTGGGAATTTCTTTTTTTACCTTTCAGGCCGTAGGCTATACGATTGACGTCTACAGGAAGGATATCTACGCGGAAAAAAGCTTTACAAGATACGCGCTTTTTGTATCCTTTTTTCCCCAGCTTGTGGCAGGGCCTATTGAGCGGAGCAAAAATCTGTTAAAACAGCTGGACAAAACCTATCGCTTCCAGTGGGAAAATATGCGGGAAGGACTTCTTCTTATGCTCTGGGGCTATTTTCTGAAGCTGATGATAGCGGATCGGGCGGCCCTCTATGTGGATAAGGTTTTTGGTGATTTTTATACCTACACGGGCGTGTATATTGTCATGGCGGTGATTCTCTTTGCCTTTCAAATTTACTGCGATTTCGCGGGCTACTCCATCATCGCCATGGGTGCGGCGAAAATTTTGGGCATACAGCTCATGGATAATTTCAACTGCCCGTATTTTTCCCAGTCTGTGGCGGAATTTTGGAGGAGATGGCACATTTCTCTCAGCTCCTGGTTCAGGGATTATCTTTACATACCCTTGGGCGGTAACCGGAAGGGAAGGACGCGCAAGCACGTAAATATTCTGATTGTATTCCTGCTCAGCGGCCTCTGGCACGGAGCCAGCTGGGGATTTGTGGCCTGGGGGCTTATCAACGGGATTTACCAGGTGATAGGCGACAGGCTTTCCGGGCTTCGCGCACGGGGAAAGGAGCTCTTTGAGATACGGGAGGCTTCCTTTTCCCATAAGTTTTTTAAAATTTTGTTCACCTTCGCGCTGATTGATTTTTCCTGGCTCTTTTTCCGTGCGGAGGGCTTCCGCACCTCGCTGCGGATTGGAAAGCAGATGCTTATTCACCCGAATATCAACGCCCTTTTAAGCGGATCGGTCTTTACGCTGGCGCTGGGCTTCAAGGACTTTCTGGTGCTTCTTACGTCCATTATTGTCCTTATATGCGCGGATTACTTAAAGTGGAAGGGAGTAGTGGTGCGCAGGGCCCTTCTGAATCAGGACTTTTGGTTCCGCTGGATGGTGTATATTTTTGCAGTTCTCATAATCGTGATTATGGGTATATGGGGGAGCGCGTATGATGCGAACAGCTTTATATATTTCCAGTTTTAGGATATAGGGGAGGAGAAATATGGTACGCATGATAAAAAAATACCGGAGGGCGGTTTCTGCGGTTGTTGTTGTGGGGACGATTCTGGGGCTTTTGTTCTTTTGGTCTAAGGTGCTGGTAAATAAAGGAAGCTATCAAAAATACAATCCTTTTTATAAATCAGATCTAGCGTATGACGTGTTATTTTTTGGAAGCTCTCACGTATACAGCGGTATATCACCCCTATGGCTGTGGCACAATTATGGAATTACTTCTTATAATATGGGATATGATTCGTGTTCTGTAGCCAATTCGTACTGGAGTCTGCGAAGAGCGGTAGAGAAAGGGAAAAAACCGGAGATTGCGGTAGTGGATGTATATGACTGGCTGGACGGCGGTACGCCTGCCGCAATTGCGCCTTCTCACGGGACACTGGACTATTTTTCTTTGGATTTGGAAAAAATAAAAGCGGTGACGGATCTGTTCCCCAAAGGAAGCGTTGAGAGGGAAAAGCTTTTGTTTCCTTTTTCTGAGTATCATAATAGGTGGAAGGAGCTTACCGCAGGGGATATATTTCCACAGGAGATAGGGGATATGGGCCAGCGGGTGCGCCATACGGTAGCGCCGCCGGACAAAGTGATTATAAGAGACAGGGAAAATAAAGTGGATGCGGGCGAAAATTTGGAAAAATATTTGCGCCTTCTGTCGGAGTTTTGCCGGGCAGAAGGGATAAAGCTTCTGCTTATAAACATCCCATATTCCTATAATCCGGAACTCCAAAAGAGGGCCAACGGAGTATATCAACTAGCTGAGGCGCTGAAGATTCCTTATATAAACTATATGAACGAGGAAGCTGTGGACTTCGATATACATTTTTATGACATAGGCCATCTCAATACAGCCGGAGGGCATCGTATGACCGATATTGTGGCCGGGGAATTGTTAAAACTGGGAGCAGCGGATCGGAGGGGAGAAACGCAGGCACAGCGATGGAATACGTATTATAAGGAATATGTGGACAGCATTTTTTCTTCCCTGGAGAATTGCAGCGATATAAAGACGTATCTCTCCACCCTCGCCTGCCTCGACGCGGAGGCAGCCATGTCCTATGATGAGAATGGGGAGGCACTGTTGGAGGATGAAACAATAAAAAAGCTTGTTGAGGCATTAGGCAGCCGGTGCACGCTCAACCCATGCTCAGTGATAATGAGGAATGAAACGGAAGTGAATATATCCATCACGGTCCGCGATAAAGAAAGCGGGGAGGCGGTGGACCGGGCATATTTTACCGCACAGGAATTCGAAGGAGTGAAGCGCTTGTAAATAGTTCTTGTATGAATCCCAGCCCAAGGCTATAGAATTTTTTGAAAGGCGAAGTGATCTGCATCGGCCTGGCCCATGATAAGAAACGCTGCCGGATGGAGTATTGCGTGATACAGGTATAAAAGTTTCTGCCCCTTGGAAGATATTCTCAGCTTCCAGGGGGCATTTTTTTGGTATGATAGGGGGGCATTCCAAATGGAGAATTTCAGGAGGGGCAGAATATTTTGTGGCGGGGAGGGGCGTGATACACAAGATATGGGAATAAACGTATAAAATGGGTAAAAAACCAAGAAAATGTCGGAAAAATATACAAAAAATTTGAAATAAATACAAATCTTTATGTACTATTTACAAATTTTGTGTTATAATAACAATTACAAAATTTCAACAGCAAGAGGTGATAACGTGATTAAGAAAGAAATGATTGCCATGCTTTTAGCAGGCGGACAGGGGAGCCGCCTTGGCGTTCTGACACAGAAGGTCGCCAAGCCGGCGGTATCTTTTGGGGGGAAGTACCGAATCATTGATTTTCCGCTGAGCAACTGCATCAACTCCGGCGTTGACACGGTCGGCGTATTGACGCAGTACCAGCCATTACGTTTGAACGTCCATATCGGGATCGGCATCCCGTGGGATCTGGACAGGAATGTAGGCGGCGTGACTATTTTACCCCCTTATGAGAGAAGCAAGGGCAGCGACTGGTATACCGGTACGGCCAATGCGATCTATCAGAATCTTGAGTATATGGAATCCTACAACCCGGATTATGTATTGATTCTATCCGGTGATCACATCTATAAGATGGATTATGAGGTTATGCTGGACTACCACAAGGCGAACAATGCGGATATCACCATTGCTGCTATGCCCGTGCCCATTGAGGAGGCCAGCCGCTTCGGCATTCTGATTACGGATGAGACCAACCGGATTACGGAGTTTGAGGAAAAGCCGCCGGTGCCCAGGAGCAATTTAGCGTCCATGGGTATTTACATATTCAGCTGGCCGGTACTGAAGGAAGCCCTGATTAAGATGAAGGACGAGCCCGGCTGTGATTTTGGAAAGCATATCATTCCCTACTGCCACGGAAAGGGCGAGCGCATCTACGCCTATGAGTACAATGGCTATTGGAAGGATGTGGGAACTCTGGGATCCTACTGGGAGGCCAATATGGAGCTCATTGACATCATTCCGGAGTTCAACCTCTATGAGGAGTACTGGAAGATTTACACCAAGAGCGATATCATCCCGCCTCAGTTTATATCCGGGGAAGCCAATATTGAGAGGAGCATCATTGGGGAGGGGAGCGAGATCTACGGCGATGTGATCAATTCCGTGGTGGGCGCAGGCGTCACCATCGGAAAGGGCGCTGTGGTGAAGGACTCCATTGTGATGCAGGGCGCTTCCATCGGGGAGGGCGCCAAGATTGAGAAGTCGATTGTTGCGGAGAATGTGGTTATCGGAGCCGGAGTGGAGACAGGGGTCGGCGAGTATGCGCCCAGCGCCTACGATCCCAAGGTGTACCAGTTTGATCTGGTGACCATCGGGGAGAATTCAGTGATTCCCGCCGGCGTAAAGATCGGCAAGAACACGGCCATTGCGGGGGAGACCACCGCGGACGACTATCCTGACGGATTACTGGCAAGCGGCAATTACATTATAAAGGCAGGTGGCGTGAGATGAGAGCAATCGGTATTGTATTAGCAGGCGGTAACAGCAAGAGGATGCGGGAGCTGTCCAACAAGAGGGCGGTTGCGGCCATGCCGGTTGCGGGAAGCTACCGGAGCATTGACTTTGCCCTGAGCAACATGACCAATTCCCACATTCAGAATGTGGCTGTATTTACACAGTATAACTCCCGGTCCCTGAACCTGCATTTGAGTTCCTCCAAGTGGTGGGATTTCGGGCGCAAGCAGGGAGGTCTGTATGTATTTACTCCCTCTATCACCCCGGAGAATGGGGACTGGTACAGGGGTACGGCGGATGCGCTTTATCAGAACCTGACCTTCCTTAAGAACAGCCATGAGCCCTATGTGGTGATCGCGGCCGGCGACGGCGTGTACAAGCTGGATTACAACAAGGTTCTGGAGTATCACATTGAAAAGAAGGCGGATATCACCGTTGTCTGCAAGGATATGGAGGAGGGCACGGATGTGACCCGCTTCGGATGCGTAAAGCTCAACGACGACGGGCGGATCATTGACTTTGAGGAGAAGCCCATGGCATCCGATGCCACGACCATTTCCTGCGGCATCTATGTGGTTCGCAGAAGGCAGCTGATCGAGCTTCTGGAGCGGTGCGCGGCGGAGGACCGGTATGATTTGGTAAATGATATCCTGGTCCGCTACAAGAATTTAAAGCGCATTTACGCCTACAAGCTGGAGGGATACTGGAGCAATATCGCTACCGTGGAATCTTACTATAAGACTAACATGGACTTTTTAAAGCCGGAGGTTCGGGACTATTTCTTTAAGCAGTATCCGGACATTTACACAAAGATAGATGATCTGCCGCCGGCCAAGTATAACCCGGGAGCTACGGTGAAGAACAGTCTGATTTCCAGCGGCTGTATCTTAAACGGCGTGGTGGAGAATTCCATCTTGTTTAAGAAGGCCTATGTGGGGAATAACTGCATTATTAAAAATTCCATCATTCTCAACGACGTGTACATCGGCGACAACACGGTGATTGAAAACTGCATCGTGGAGAGCCGGGACACGATCCGGGCGAACACCACCCATATTGGAACGCCGGACAACATTAAGATCGTTGTGGAAAAGAATGAGAGATATACACTATAACAGCCCGGTGAAAATCCGGACGGGGGAGCACGCTTCCGTAGCGTGTAATAAGGCAGCACGCTGAAATGCGGCAAGATAAAGACGGAAGGGGTAGAGCACATGCAGGTTACAGACGTAAGAGTGAGACGGGTAGAGAAGGAAGGGAAGATGAAGGCAATCGTTTCCATCACCTTGGACAATGAGTTCGTGATCCATGATATCAAGGTGATCGAAGGGGAAAAGGGAATGTTTATCGCCATGCCCAGCCGTAAGGCGGCGGACGGTGAGTATCGGGACATTGCCCATCCCATTAATTCCGGGACAAGGGATATGATCCAGACGATTATCCTGAACAAATACGAGACCACCCTGCTGGAGAATGAGGCTGAAAGAGCTGCTATGGCCTAGAGTTTTTTGC